>JBIIHD010000092.1:0-5557 GCA_044236095.1 Crocinitomicaceae bacterium
CAATAGCCGAGGAGGTAAAATCATCTCCCTTATTCAAACAATAACCCAATTGAAATTTTTCAATAATATCTTTTCTGAAACCTCTTTCTTCAAAATAGGATAATCCAATGGCTTTTCCTTCATCTGTTTCATACATTCTTTGCATGAAATGGGTTTTAGCGAATTCATTTATAATGTATAAACTATCTCGCTCATTCAAAAGTGCTAATTCTTCTGCGGTTGATTCTTTTTCTTCCGGAATAGCAATATTATATTTATTAGCAAGCCATCGGAGCGCCTCTGGATAAGTGAAATGTTCTTTTTCCATCAGGAATGAAACAACAGTCCCACCTTTACCCGTAGAAAAACATTTGAATATCTGTTTAGCAGGTGAAACAACAAAAGAAGGAGTTTTTTCATCCGTAAATGGACTGAGTCCTTTTAAATTTGAGCCCGCCCTTTTTAAATTCACAAAAGAACCAATAACATCTTCGATACGAGATGTTTGCATGATTTCATCGATGATATGTGGAGGGATTTTACTCAAAACAAATTTTTATTTTTTGGAAGCTCTAGTTTCAGTTTTAGCAACACTGTCCCTTAACTTTTCATTGTTTTCCTTTTGAAACTTTTCTTCCTTCAAGACTTTGCCCTTTTCATCGTAGGTAACTTCCTTTATTTTTGAGCCTGTATTAGAATAAAATATCCAAACTCCGAAGGGTTTGTTTTCTTTGTATTCACCGGTATAATTCAATTGACCATTGGGATGGTTTACAAGCCAAACACCTGTTTTTTTGCCGTGATCATAATATGAGCTTGACATTACTTTTCCATCGGGACTATAGAACATCCATTTCCCATGTCTTTGATTTTTGTTATCGTATTCTCTTCGATATCGAACTTGTTTCTTTCCAGCATACCAAATTGTTTCAACGCCATTTTTTTTCTCGATTAATGGATTGTTGTTTTTTGTTGCAACTTCATCCTCAGCGCATCCTTGGAAAAGAAAAAGTGAAAGCAACAGAAAAAATGTAAAGCTTTTTTTCATAAGTTATTTTTCTCGATTCATTGTGTAATTAACCAACAATTTGAGTGATGCTTTTGCATCGCTTTCCGGAAAATCTTCTATTAAATTCAATGCTTTTGAAGCATATTCGTTCATAATTTGAGTGCTATATTCAATACCGCCGCAGTCAAATACATATTGAATCGCTTTTTTCACAGATTTAGACTCTTCATTTTTATTTTTAATAATTTGAACGAGTTCTCTCCGTATTTGTGGTGTAGAGTTATTCAAAGTATAAATAATCGGAAGTGTTAATTTTCTTTCTCGAATGTCCATTCCGGTCGCTTTTCCGAGATCTTTTGAACCTCCATAGTCAAAGATATCATCTTTTATTTGAAATGCAATTCCAATGAATTCTCCAAATTGACGCAGTCTCTCACGATATTCTGATCGATTAACAGATAATGCTGCGCCTTCACAACAAGTAGCTATAAGAGAAGCCGTTTTTTTTTGAATTATATTAAAGTAAATCTCTTCTGTTATATTAAGCAATTTTGCTTTTTCGATCTGAAGAATTTCACCTTCACTCATTTCTTTTACAGCTCTAGATACAACTTCAAGCAAGTCTGGATTTTGTTTTTGAATTGATAGTAAAAGAATCTTCGATAGCATATAATCTCCTACAAGGACCGCTACCTTATTTTTCCAAAGTGCATTTACTGAAAAATAGCCTCTTCGTTCATTAGCATCGTCAACAACGTCATCATGAAGAAGAGTGGCTGTATGCAATAATTCTACTAAGGTTGCCGCATCATATGTTTTCTCCGTGACGTTTCCAAGCATTTTTGCAGTAAGAAAAACAAACATGGGGCGAACTTGCTTGCCTTTTCTTTTAATGACATAGTGTGTAACTTTATCCAATAATTCAACATCCGATTGCATATTCTCCCGAAACTTATCCTCAAAAGCAGACATTTCTGATTGAATAGGCCGTATTATTTGCTCCACAACTGTCATTGGTACAAAGTTAATTCAATAAAACTGAAAGAACTCGCTTTGTTTGAAACTTATTCTATGAACTTTCCTTATTTTAGCTGGCATGAAATTATTTTTATCACAATTGACTTACATAGAGAGTTCTGAACCTATTGACTTATCCATTCCTGTTACAAACTTAGAATCCAACGTTCGCGCTTGGTATCTAAACAAACCTGAAATAACTCCTGTTCGTAGTAACGAATTTTTGGGTTCGGTAGAGGAGGGTGGGGGTGTAAATTTTCGTAATATTTTTTTCAACCCTCATGGACATGGAACACATACTGAATGTTGTGGCCATATTACTTCAAAAGTATATTCTATAAACCAAAGTGTTACTAAATTTATTGTTCCATGTCAATTGATATCGGTTTCTCCAGAAAAAGTTTGGAATGAGCAATACGAGACTTACGATTATGTTGTAACCGTTAATCAATTAAAATTCGCTTTGAAGGAAATTGATTCCGTTGAGGCATTAGTGATTCGGACATATCCTAATAGGCTAGATAAAAAAAACAAGAATTATTCAGATACAAATCCTCCTTATTTTGAAGATGAGATTGTTGAATTATTAAATAATTTGGGAGTAAAACATTTTCTAACCGATTTACCCTCAGTTGATCGAGAACTGGATGGTGGTAACTTAGCTTTTCATCACCGATATTGGAATGTTCCTGATTCCCCAATTTTAGATCGAACGATAACAGAACTTGTGTATGTCGATTCTAGTATTGAAGATGGGCATTATTTATTGGATTTACAAATCGCTCCGATTGAAAATGATGCGAGCCCAAGTCGACCAATTTTGTACAAAATAAAAACGGTTACCAATTAGATAACCGTTTTTAACCAAAAAACCTAAACCAAATTAAAGTTGAGAGCTTCTTCTTTGAACAAATGCTGCAACACGTGTTAAAAGAAGCAGGTTATTCAATTATCTCAACAAAAAACTATTAAACTCTTATCAAACTATAAACTTTCATGCTTCGTTCAGCACAGACTATGAAATAAAGTTTGAATAACCTGCTCTCTCCTTATTTCCTAATATCAAATATATTATTTGAATTTGAAACAAAATATCCAAATGAATATAATCCGTAAATGAATGAATATTTTCTGCTTTTGATTGAAATTTTAATGTTGTAATTTTGTCAAAAACATTATTTCGATGAAACTAATAAATCTTTTTGCAATCATTTTTTCAAGCCTTTCTTTTTTGGCTCAACCATTTCAATTGCCGAATTTAAAATTCACCTACAGTGAATATGAACCATTTATTGATTACAAAACAATGGAAATTCATCATTCAAAGCATCATCAAGCTTATGTGAATAATCTTAATAAAGCCGTTGTTGGAACAAAGTTAGAGTCTAAGTCCTTAAATCAAATTCTATTAAATACGAGTTATTTTTCTGATGCTGTTAGAAATAATGCTGGTGGACATTACAACCATTCATTATTTTGGGAAATTTTAACTCCTAAATCGAATTCCCAGCCAAGTGAGGACTTATCAAAAGCAATTGAAGAGACATTTGGAAAATTAGATTCACTAAAGACCAAATTACATCAAGCAGCGATGACAAGATTTGGTTCGGGATGGGCTTGGTTAATTGTAAATGCTGATGGTAAATTGCAAGTTACGAATACAGGAAATCAAGATAATCCTTTAATGGATGTTGTTACTGAGAGAGGAATTCCAATTTTAGGTATTGATGTTTGGGAGCATGCATATTATTTAAAACATCAGAATAAGCGAAATGATTATATCTATGCAATACTAAGCATTTTAGATTGGAATGTTATTTCTGAAAAATATCAATCGGCTTTGATTGACCCAACTTTAAAACTGATAAAACAAGATAACTGGCCTGAATTGAAAGAATTTCACAAAGTAATGTCGGCTACTTTTCACGCAGCTGAAAAAGGCGATTTTAAACCAATCCGGGAAAGAAATAAAGAATTAATGGTGAAAGCTTTTTATTTGAAAAATTCAGAAATTCCAGTTTTGAATGCAACTGAAACTATATCGATGAATAAATCATTGGCTAAATTGGAGAAGCAAACCACTGAGTTAAATAGTTACTTGTCGATTGGTAAAAAGGTAACAAATGAATTGATCTTTAAAAAGCTTACAGCAATTCACGATACATTTCATGAAATAGCAGGGTTGTGTAAAGAGGAATAAAAAAAACCGCCTCAGATTTTGAAGCGGTTTAAAAAATAGTAGGTTAAACTATTCTGAAACAACAATGGGGATTGTTTTAATTTGATTTGTAGAGGTAATTCGTAACAAATAATTTCCTGCATAAATTGTCGAAACATCAATATACCCAATGGTACTTCCTTGATAAATTATTTGTTTGGTTATCAATCGACCGTTCAAATCAAGTAGTTCAACTTCTGCATCAGATTTATTTAAACCATTTAATTGAACAATTAATAAATCATTCACTGGATTTGGAAATACATTCGCTGAAATTTCTGACTCCTCTATTCCTGCAGTAGAAGTGTAAGTTGTAACAGTTTCAGTTATCGAAGTAACCTTAGCAGCGGTTTTATTACCATAGAAGTATGGCCCAACAACATACGGGTAGGCAGAATTCCAATTTGCATCCACTGTAGCAAAATAGCAATAGATTCCATTTGGATATTCCGGAGTGATGCAAAAGCGGCCATTGTGAGCATCTAAGTAATCTTCCTGGCCTGCATGAGCTACAAATTCATAGTCCTCACGAAAATAACCAAGAGGGTAGGTAGTGCTAACAACCGGACCGTCAGCCACATCAGTTCCATCAGCCCAAAGTGTTCTTGCTGTAATATTTCTTAATTGAAATCCAGATTTTATGCGAGTAATTCCACCAGTTCCATCCGTGTTCTTATAACCATATGCTCCATAAATAGGAAAGCCATCATAGGCAAATCCAATTAGTGGTGAATGTATAGTCGAGTCAATTGCATATAAACCATCTGCTGCATATAAATCACAAATTGTTGATATCACCGAAAGGTCAAGATCAAATGCACTTGGATTTTGATGGTGGTGATAATTTCCCATTGCTGGATGTCCTTTGGAGCAATCAAAACCTAATTTTTCAGCTGGAATAGCATCACGATTCCAAGAGAATGATGATCCTGGACCACCTGGACAAGGAGACATGCCTGGTAAGCCACCACAGAGAGAATTAGTTGAAGTATTCCATGCTACTCCATCTCGGTAATCAAAAAGTGCAACACCATTTATAAAGATTCCAATATTTCCTCCTGTTGTGGCAGAAAGCGTTCCTGTATTTTGAGTAGGATTTAACGGAATTTTAAAAATAGCATTTTGATCTGTTGCTAGAGAAGGGTTTCCATCAGAGAAAGGTCCTGTCGGATACGCTGGAATACCGTTTGTGCTAACATATACCCAATTAGTAGAATATTGGACAGTTTGAACATTTGCAGGAACGTTATCTGGAATTACCGTTGAATTTCCACTAATGTAGTGACTACCCATAATTCCAGTGGTGTTCTGAAGCCATGAGGTGATAACTGGAT
>JBIIHD010000083.1:0-5751 GCA_044236095.1 Crocinitomicaceae bacterium
TGCTTCTCGCACACTTTGAACAAGCGGTATTGCACCCAAAAATGGCACATTCATTCCTTCAGCTAAATTTTTTGCACCATCTCGTCCAAAGATATAATATTTATTTTCGGGTAATTCAGCCGGAGTAAACCATGCCATATTTTCAACAATGCCAATAACAGGAACTTTCAACGAGTCTAATTTAAACATATTGACACCTCGTCTTGCATCAGCTAGGGCAACTTCTTGCGGAGTACTAATGATGACGACACCGTCCAATGGAGCTGTTTGCACTAATGATAAATGAATGTCTCCTGTACCCGGCGGCAAATCAATTAATAAAAAATCAAGTTCTCCCCAATGTGCATCAGTAATCATCTGAGTTAGCGCTTTTGCTGCCATTGGGCCACGCCAGACCACGGCATTATCATGATCTGTAAAAAATCCTATCGAAAGTAACTTGACACCATGTGCCACAATTGGATTGATTTTAGATTCGCCATCCACGTCAACCATGGTAGGGCGTTCATTTAAAACATCAAACATCGTTGGCATTGATGGCCCGTAAATGTCTGCGTCGATTATTCCAACCGAATAACCCGCTTTTGTAAGTCCTCCGGCTAAATTAGCCGTCAAAGTAGATTTACCCACGCCTCCTTTACCAGATGCAATAGCAATAATATTTTTAACTTCTGGTAAAACTTTCCTTCTGGCGGCTTTAGATTCAGTAGGAATACCTTTTACCGTACATTCGATTTCAAGAGATTGACCAAAAAATCGACGTAAATTAAATTCAATTGCCTCTTGCATCCTCTTCCGTGCGTGTAATGCGGGATTGGAAACCAGGACTGTTACTTGTATTTTGCTTTCTGTAAATTCAAGATTTTCAATCAGATTAGCAGAAACAAGGTCTTTCTTCAAATCAGGTTCAGTTATATTACCTAGAACCTCTAAAATGCTTTCTCGATTAATATTCATTTTATTTTTTATTGTTCCTTTACGGACCTGAGTGTTTTCTCCATGTAATCAATTACTTTTTTTGATAAACCAAAATCCGGAGTTTTAAACTCATAATAGACTCCTTTTAATTTTTTTTGGGCATAAGCATGATAGGTCGGCTTTATGTCTTTTGATCCGTCAATAATTGACCGTTCATATATTAACAATTCTGGTTCATCTACTAAAATTTTTGTTTTATACACGGGATTTTTAGAAGCTAAATTTTTTTGTTTAAACGTTTTGACAAGATCGCTCATGTCCCCGTAGTCTTCGATTAAAAACACAAAATTGGGCCCTATGTTTATTTCCCATAAAAAATCTGCTTCGTTATGGTTCACTTCAGGGACAAAACTAGTTCCAATACCCACGGTTTCATCCGGAAGCATTATTGTAGCAGGTATTTCAAATTTGGTTAAATCGAATGAATAAAACTGGTAAAAATCATCCTTTTTTGAGTTATTTGCCGTGGTTGCTTTTTCTTCCTCACCACAGCAGGTTAAAATAAAAAGCAACAGAATTAAAAGATGAAATGGCGATTTTTTCATTTTTTATAGTTTCCTTCTCAATTCAAAATTTTGACCTAAATAAACTTTCCGAACTTGTTCATCATTTGCTAAATCTTCAGCTGAACCCGCCTTCAGTATACTACCTTCAAACAATAAATAAGCACGATCTGTAATAGACAAGGTTTCTTGAACATTGTGATCCGTAATTAAAATTCCGATATTTCGATTTTTTAGTTCCCAAACAATGCTTTGAATATCCTCAACCGCTATAGGATCGACTCCTGCAAATGGCTCATCCAACAGAACAAATTTAGGGTCTGTTGCTAAAGCTCTAGCTATTTCAGTCCTTCTTTTTTCTCCACCCGATAAACGATTTCCTAAATTTTTACGGACGTGAGTTAAACTAAATTCTTCCAACAGTTTTTCAAGCTTTTCTTTGCGTTCGAATTTCTTAAGGTTGGTCATTTCCAAGATTGCCATAATATTATCTTCAACCGATAATTTGCGAAAGACACTAACCTCCTGAGGCAAATAACCAATCCCGAGTTGTGCTCTTTTATACATTGGCAACTTTGTGATATTTATTTCATCTAAAAAAACATTGCCTTTATCCGGTTTTACCAAGCCTACAATCATATAAAAAGAAGTAGTTTTTCCAGCGCCATTTGGACCCAAAAGTCCGACTATCTCACCTTGGTTAACCTCAATGCTAACATTTTTTACGACTGCTCGCCCCCTGTATGTTTTAGAAAGATCTTGAGTATGTAATTTCACGAGTGTAAAGATACAATGAGTTGTGAATAATCAAAGTTTAAATAGTGGAAAAACGGTTATTAATAATCAGAAAGATTGCAATTTGTAATTTTGTTCCATGAAAACATTTTTATTAAAATTATTTTTAGTAATTCACACTGTTTATATTTCACAATTTGTAAGCTCTCAAATAGATTTTTTACCTGTAATTAAGGATGGTTATTACCCATTTCTTCTATCCATTCCTCCTGATTCTATAGATGTCCAGGGCCCCTCGCCTCTTTTAGTTTTTTTACACGGAAGAAGTTTATCGGGTCAAGACTTAAATTTGGTCAAAAAATACGGGGTGCTTCATGAAATGGAAAAGAAAGGACGAATTGTTCCTGGTTTCGTAGTGGGTCCCCAAGTAAAAAAGGGCGAAAGCTGGAATGCTGATAAACTATTGAATTTGGTTAATTACATGATTCGTAATTACAATATTGATTCTAATCGAATTTATGTCGCCGGGATGAGTTTGGGAGGTTACGGAACCTTACATTTTGCTGGTAAATACCCTGAAAAGATTGCCGCTGCTGTTGCCCTTTGTGGCGGAGGCGATAGTCGAGATGCCTGTCGATTAGCGACTATTCCTTTGTGGATTGAGCATGGCGCAAAAGATGAAGCAGTTCCCGTAAATGAATCGATAAAAATAGCTGATGCAATTAAAAAATGTGATGGGGGGACAAAACTAAAATTTATTATTGATTCAGATGCAAATCACGGAGCACTTGAAAAAATTTTTAGAAAAGATGAGTTTTATGACTGGCTATTTTCATTTACGAAAGTAAATTAGATTTATTCTAAATAAGAACCAAAAGCAATCTGCATTGTTCTATGCTTTAAATTTGCATTTCTAACGTTTGACTTATCATTTATAGTTCTACCTATGAGTAAATCTGCCTTATTAAAATCATCAATTGCCAAAAAATATTGGATGGCATTAACCGGATTGTTTCTATGTTTATTTCTTGTTGGGCATCTAATTGGAAATCTTCAATTAATCTTTAAAACAGGGGAAGAAGGTAAAAGAGCGTTCAATGAATATGCTTATTTCATGGCGCACAATCCGGCAATCAAAATTTTATCATATCTAACTTACATTTCCATTATTTTTCATGCTGTTGATGGAATTATGTTGGCGATGCAAAATAAAAAAGCAAGACCGATTAGTTATGCCTACAGTAATCCTTCGGCGAATAGTTCTTTAGCATCCAGAAATATGGCTGTTTTAGGAACGTTAATTTTAGTGTTTATTGCTACGCACATGGCTAACTTTTGGTGGAAAGCTAAAATTTCTAGTGACAAATTTCCTCTGCATGTTAAAGAAATCACTTTTCAACAAAATAACCCCATGACTGGTCAAGTTCAGAAGGGTACGGTAAAACTTTATCTCACGACAAACGGAGATTATTTGCCGACGGAGAGTTTTGTTGTAAAAAACAATACCGAATTATATGAAGCAGGATTAAATGAGCAAAAAGTTGAATTGAAAATGGCGGAAGGATACAAAGATTTGCATTCTTTAGTGTTCGCATTTTTTGGGCATAACAAATCCAAAGAGGGATTTCCAGTAAATGATATGGCGCTCGGAGCCGTGATCTTCTACACATTAAGTATGCTAGTTTTAGGGTTTCACTTATGGCATGGTTTCTCTTCAGCATTCCAGTCTTTAGGAGTAAATCATTCTTCTTACACTCCTTTGATTAAGAAAGCTGGTTACGGATTTGCAGTTCTTGTTCCGGCATTATTTGCAATTATTCCGATATTGATTTTCATTACTAAATAGATTAAAATTCGAATCGATATGTCAAAATTAGATTCTAAAATTCCTGAAGGTCCATTAGCAGAAAAATGGACGAATCATAAAAACCACATGAAGTTGGTTGCTCCTAATAATCGCTCTAAAATTGATGTGATTGTTGTTGGAACAGGATTGGCTGGAGGTGCTGCTGCAGCGTCTTTGGGCGAAATGGGATACAATGTGAAAGCTTTTTGTTTTCAGGATTCTCCTCGTCGAGCGCACTCAATTGCTGCACAAGGTGGAATTAACGCTGCCAAAAACTACCAAAACGACGGGGATTCAACGTATCGTTTATTTTATGATACGATTAAAGGTGGAGATTACAGAGCGCGCGAAGCGAATGTTCACCGTTTAGCTGAGGTGTCTGGAAATATTATTGACCAATGCGTTGCACAAGGTGTTCCTTTTGCCCGTGAATATGGTGGTTTATTAGATAATAGATCTTTTGGTGGAACACAAGTTCAACGTACATTTTACGCCGCTGGACAAACCGGGCAACAATTATTGTTAGGTGCCTATTCAGCGCTATCCCGTCAAATAGGTTTGGGGAGAGTAAAAATGTACCACCGCCATGAAATGTTGGATTTAGTTGTTGTAAATGGAAAAGCGCGTGGAATCATTGCTCGAAACTTAGTTACTGGTGAAATTGAACGTCATTCAGCACACGCAGTTATCATAGCATCTGGTGGATACGGAAACGTTTATTTCCTTTCAACAAATGCCATGGGAAGTAATGTTTCAGCAGCATGGAAAGTACATAAAAGAGGAGCCTTATTTGCAAATCCTTGCTTTGTTCAAATCCATCCAACGTGTATTCCCGTTCACGGCACGAATCAATCCAAATTAACTTTAATGTCTGAATCATTAAGAAATTCTGGACGTATTTGGGTTCCAAAGAAAAAAGAAGACGCGCAAGCAATCCGTGAAGGGAAATTAAAACCAACGCAGATTACAGAAGAGGATAGAGACTACTTCTTAGAAAGACGCTACCCGGCTTTTGGAAACTTAGTTCCTCGTGACGTTGCTTCTCGGGCGGCAAAGGAAAGATGCGATGCTGGTTTTGGAATTGAAGCAAATGATACGCAAGAAGGGGTTTATTTGGATTTTGCAACAGAAATTAAAACCAAAGGACGTCAAGCCGCATATTCTCAAGGAGATCATAATCCATCTGAAAGTAAAATTTTAGAATTAGGTAAAAAATGGATTGAAGAAAAATACGGGAATCTTTTCCAGATGTACGAAAAAATCACGGATGAGAATCCTTATGAAACTCCAATGAAAATTTATCCTGCTGTTCACTACACCATGGGTGGCGTTTGGGTTGATTACAACTTACAAAGTACCATTGAAGGTTGTTTTGTGGCTGGTGAAGCAAATTTTTCAGATCACGGAGCAAATCGTTTAGGAGCTTCTGCATTGATGCAAGGATTGGCAGATGGATATTTCGTGTTGCCTTATACCGTTTCAGATTATTTGGCTAATGAAATTAGAACAGGTAAAATCCCAACTGATTCACCTGAATTTAACGAGGCTGAAAACAATGTAAAATCTACCATTGAGCGTTTATTAAGCAATAAAGGGACTAAATCTGTTGATTACTTCCACAAAAAGCTCGGGTTGATCATGTGGAACAAAGTGGGTATGGGACGAAGCGAAAAGGGATTAAACGAAGCA
>JBIIHD010000084.1:0-5728 GCA_044236095.1 Crocinitomicaceae bacterium
TTGATGCAGCTGAGGTCGATTGCACGAATTGATTTTATGGTAGTAAATGATGAGCCTTACGTGATTGAAGTTAATACAACACCAGGTTTTTCTCCGGCAAGTATTGTCCCTCAGATGTTGGCTTGTGCCGAAATTTCCATTTCAGAGTTTTGGAATGATGTAATTGAAGCTGAGGGGATATATTATAGTTTATAATCAACTTTTTAGATTTGATTTCAATATCTTAAATAAATCTATCTTATTGATTTGAATGAAAGATTTAGAATTTTCAACTTTTAAAAATTTGGAATATAATTTTGATGAAATAGGAGAAAATAAGAGAATATCCTATTTTATTCAGTCGTTTAATGATTTGTCATTATTTTCGTTCCAAAAAAAATCAATTTGTGCGCTTATTTGTGTTGTTTTTCTTGATGCTCTGCTTTTCAACCCAGGGGCAAATTGCGTTCAATTCAAAGCATTCAAATCCGTTTACCTTTTATAACCATCAAAAAGGGAAATTTACCATTATTGAAGATTCTCTAGGTTGTCACGAATATAACGAAAAAACTAAAATATGGGAATTTAGAAAATTAACATTTTTGTTGGAAGAATCATTTTCAGTTTTTTTAAGAGAATATTACTTGTTGCATGAGAAAGGATCTAAAATTTATTTTGTGGATCGTGGATGTGGATATGTCTATGTTATGGAAAATGATACGATCAAGCGCCATGACAGATCATTTCATCATAAAAATCAGTATTTCGGAACGTTCTTTCTTCACAACGGAATGCCACATATTTTTGGAGGATATGGATTGTTTACATTTAAAAATATAATTACCTATTATAACCCGGAAGAAAGAGAATGGAATAGCTACTCCGCTGCTGGAAATTCGCCTTCTCCAAGATATTTATCTCAAGGTATGAAAATAGGAAATAAATTTTTCATGTCAGGTGGTTCTATAAAAAAAGGTGAATTTTTAAAGGATAGTTGGGTTTTTGATTTTACAAGTCTTAAATGGGAATACAAGGGATACCGATCTAATAATGAACTTTTTAAATTGAACTATGATTACTTCATCGATGAGCACAGATTAATGAATGAGCTTTTGAATCAAAAATTTGTTTCATTTGGTGATAAAATTTATGACTTAAATTATTCGGAAAATAAATTGACTGTTTATCAATCTGTATCACATGAAAAAATCAAGAAAATTTTGGTTGAAAATGGATTGGTTTTATATCAATTAATCAATCATAATCATTCTAATGTTCAACTAGTCATTGAGGATATTGCTAATTTTTTATCTAATAAAAAGAATGTTTCGCCATTAGTTGTGAAAGAAGAAATTTGCAAAAGTAGTTCTGTAAATTACCGTTTTCTTTTAATTATCGGGTTACTATCTCTACTGTTAGTTTTCGTGATATTTATTTTTTTAAGAAAAAAAACTATCTCAAAAGTTTTAGTTGAATTCAGCGACTCTGAAAAATCCTTAATTGTTTATTTCTGTCAACAAGGAGAAAATGGAATTGAAATCGCACAGATTAATGATTTTGTGAATTCGGACAATCCATCCGCTGACACCCTGAAAAAAAGAAGAGAGGCTTTGATACGAAGTATTAAAACTAAAATATCACAAGATTGCAAGATAAGTCAAGACGATGTGTTTATTGAAACCAAACATGTTCTTGATAAACGTATTAAGATTCTTATTTTAAATTCAATAGCTCTTCAACGCTATCAAAATCTATTCAAATCTTTATAGGAGAAAAATAGGGGAATCACTTGATTTCACATGAAGTTTTCCCAACTGATAACTTCACTTTGTGATATTTGCAACTAATATATAAACTAATGAAAAAAAACTTTAAAATTCAATTTTTCGCTATTTTGTCGATGATGCTAATAAGTTCAATGAGTTGGGGGCAGAATTTATTTACTCAAGATACACTTACAGTCTGTGGACAAAGTAGTTGGGATTTTACCTCCCCTTTTCCAAGTGCATTTAACGTTTGGAAAAAATCAGGTGAAGAAGAAGTTATTGTTTCACCAACAATGACTTTTCGTTCATCTGGTTGGTATCATTTGTTTTCATCTACAATTGGAGTAAATGATATTTCAGTTTGTCAAGTTTTTAATCTTGCTAATTCATATACTGCCTCATTGAACGTTCCTTTAGGTCATCAAATAACTGGTTTACAAATAGCACTATGGGGAACGCCAAATGTTAACTGCGCCAATCCAACTCCTAGTTCATGTAATTTAAATGTAACTTCCATTTTAAATAGAAGCTTTCTAGGTAAAACAAACTTCACCTATTATTCTGGAGAATTTTCGGATCCATGTTTAGGAACGCAGAAATATCTCTATGCTAAATATATATGTACGCCATATGTACACGATTCAATTTACATAAATATTATTCCTTTTTCCCCTACAATCAATGTATCTGATACTATTTCTTGTGATAACAGCAATCAAATCGTTATTTTACCTACTTTGACCTGCGATACAACTTTTCAATTAATTCAGACTCTTTCACAATCTGCTAATAACACGTCACAATCAACACTTACTTTGGATAAAGGACAACTTTACAGATTAAAAATATCAAACACTGTTTCATTTGGTGGCGGAGCGAGTAATCAGAAGGATGCGGCATTTACTAGTTACACAACAACCCCTGTAGCAAATATTTTTTGGAGATTTAACGGGTATCAACCAGGTCCATTACCTCAATTTAGACCTTTTCCTGATGGATATTCTACTAGTCACATTTATTATTTTTATTTTATTTCAGATGGAGCACCTCAAGATATTGGTGCCTACGATTGTTGTCCTGGAGATAATTCAGGTAGTCTGTCAATTACTTTAGAAAAGGTAGTAATAAATTCCAATTGCGGTTTAAATTATCAATTAAATAATATTACAGTAAGTAATTCATTACTAATTTCACCATCAAACCAAATTAATCATTTGTATATTACAAATTCAAATGCGAAATGTTTAGTTGATTCATTTTATATTTATCCTTCCATAATAACTTCTGTTGACCTAGGTTCTGATACAATAACACTTTGTTCTGAGGGTACAACATTAGTTGGTACAAATCCAGCGGCAGGATCTTATATTTGGAATACGGGTGAAATTACCCCAACTCTTGATGTTACGTATTCTGGTGAATATTCCTTAACAATTACTGATACACTAGGATGCTCATCATCCGATTCAATATTTGTATCAATTATTTATCCTGATATTTTCGCTCTAGATTCTGCCTTTTGTATTGGAGATAGTACTTTATTAACAGTAAATAATAACGCTTTAATCTCGTGGTCAGACGGCACAACCAACCAAAGCAGCATCCAAGTACAACCCAATCAAACAACAACTTACAGTGTAACTGTTTCAGATGGTGTTGGAACGTGTGTAGATAGCATTACCATTCAAGTGAACAATCCGCAAATCAATGCAGGTTCGGATCTTTCCGTTTGTGAAGGAGAAACAGCTACGCTTACTTCAACAGGAGCAGACACATACGCCTGGGATAATGGTGTTGTGAACGGTGAAGCTTTTGTACCAACAGTTGAAGGATATTACACCGTTATTGGTACCGATACTTTGGGTTGTTCAAATAGTGCATCTGTATTCTTAGATTTGTTGCAACCAACCTCGAGTACCATTTCACCTATTAGTTGTGATACCCATACTGCACCGGATAATGAAGTATATTCCAATTCCGGACAATACACAGCCGTAATTCCAAATGCAGCCGGATGCGATAGTACAATTACAATCAATTTAACTCTTAATAAATCAACAGAAAGTAGTCAAACAATTTCTGAAATTGATTCTTATACTTGGCCTGTTAATGGCCTAACTTATTACCAAAGTGGTGTTTACAATGCTGTAATTCCAAATTCTGTTGGTTGTGATAGTACAATAACACTTAATCTTTCTTTGGAATATACGGGCATAATCGAATCAAACAATTTTGACTTGAAAATCATCCCCAATCCTGTAGATGTAATGTTTACCGTTCATTCTAATTCATTGTATTTAGGTAAAGAATTTATTATTACGAATAATAAAGGAGAAATTGTTTCTGTTGGTACTTTAAAAAGCAGTATAATGAAAGTTGATTGTACTAATCTTACAAAGGGTATTTATTTCTTTACATTAAATTCTCCTGAACAACATGTAATTCGCTTTATTAAGAATTAGCAACTATAAACCATTCTTGCTGCATGAGAATGTAATGAAGCACCTTTCGAGGTGCTTTTTTTTATGTGAAATAAAACATGAATTATCAATCGTTTCAACGATTTATTCCATCATACCCCAAAACAAAATCCAAGTAATCTTCCTTGCAAATCACCTCAAAAGTTGCGTCTGCGTAATTGTTTTTCCAAGCGGTTGGTATTTTAATCTTGCTCTTATTCCATTTGAATTCAAAGGCTGCCAAATCAGTTCCTGATTCTTCCACCAGATCGATTTCTTGTTGGTCATACGTGCGCCAGAAATAGGTGTTTACTCTTCTTTTTAGATAAGCATTGACTTTCATTCGCTCCGACATTAGGTAATTTTCCCACAATTGTCCAATATCGTTACGTAAATTAAGAGGATTGTAGTTCCTGATTAGCGCATTTCGAATGCCATTATCGTAAAAATACCATCGATTGGATTTGCTGATTTCTTTGCGTAAATTGCGACTAAATCCTTTGACAGGGTAGATTACAAAAACTTTTGACAGTAAGTCCAAGTAGGATTCAATGGTATTTCGGCTTATTCCTTTTAAGTTTATGGAAAGTTCGTCAATACTCACCTCATTTCCGATTTGAAATGCGATTAAACGCAATAAATCAATGATTTTAGCTGCTTTTTTTATTCCTTCATACGCCAAAATATCCTTCAAAAGATAGCTGTTTACCAATCCTTCTAAATAGTCTTTTTTTTCTTCGATATCTGGTAAATGAATGAGTTCAGGATAAGAACCATAGATTAACCGTTGTTCCAATCTCGAATCGGTTTCTATAATATTTTCAGATGGCTGATATTCTAATTGGGAAAATGGAAATAGTTGAGTTATATAGGATCTTCCAACAAGTGGTTCCCCTAACTTATTCGTCAATTCAAACATGGATGATCCTGTTACAATCACGCTAACATTCGGTATCTCATCCACGAGGAGTTTGAGTTTAGCTCCTATATCTGGAATGTTTTGGGCCTCGTCAATGAACAGAAATTTTGCATTCCCAAGTATTAGTCTGAAATTCTCAACGGAGCGTACAGCCATGCGGTCAATTGTAGTTTGATCTTCTCCGTTTAATAGTAATAATTCACTTGGGTCCAATTCAGAAATTATTCGTTTTAACAAATGACTTTTTCCTACACGTCTCGCTCCCAGTAATATAAGTACTTTACCTGGTTTGATTTGGCTCTTAAAATCGTCGAAAATTGCTCTATTGATGATTTCCATGTTCTCGTTATTCAAATTAAATCAAATTTCAATTGAACAAATTTAGCTAAAAAACTTCAATAAGATGAATAAATTTAGCTAAAAAACTTCAATTGACTCAAAAAATTTAGCTAAAATACTTCAATACAGTTTGAATTAAACTCAATATTGGTAGAAAAAATCAGTCTTTTTTTGGAGTGATTTCAACGGGTTGGACTTCCGGTAGAACAGTGCCTTTGATGGTTAAAACAACCGGATCCGAATCTTTGATTACAACAGTAAGTGTT
>JBIIHD010000085.1:0-5708 GCA_044236095.1 Crocinitomicaceae bacterium
CGAGTCGTTTCACTAAAATACCAACCAAGAATAGCTGGAAAGAATGCAACAAAAACATAGAATTTGAGCAAAACAAGTAAGCTAAAAGGGAGAATTAAATATAAAAGGTATTTTGTTTTTTTTTCGATTGCTAGACGATGTATGAAATAACAAAACAGGCCCATTGCAAAAAGCAACAATGATTCTTTTAATATTCCTGAACTCCAAAATACAACGCTTGGAACTAGAAAAACAGCGACGTAAACTTTCCATTTGCTTTTTATGAAATGAAGAAAAAATCGAGCTAATCCAATGGATCCGATAAAAGCAATGAAATTAAGAATGATGCTGTGTACATGATAATTTCCAAAAGAAAAGATTCGCAAAACAGCATTCACTCGAATAATCAGCCGGTTGTCATTATATAGACTGTTTTCATAGACTCGATACCAATTATTCATCTTATTGTAGTAATTCAAATCAAAATATTCACCTTCGCATTGAATTCCAAAGAACATTTTGAAAAAATCAATTGGTTTGCTATACAGTGCTTCATACATGTAATAGCTATCATCAAAATATTTGAATGTATCAGACTCAATACGATTTTCATAATAGAAAGCGTAAATAACGTAAACCAATAAACCACAGCCGACTTTAATCAGAAATGCAAGCCATAGGGAATAGCGTTGAAAACCAGAGTTTTTAAAAAATGGAAACTTATCGATCAGGATAAGGAGAAAGAATAAATAGGGTAGGGTAAGTAATAAATTAATCATTCAAGCTCCATTCTTTTCCTTGTGCTCCGCAAATTTAATGAATCTAAGTGTATTGATCTTTCAATTCTTTCAACTATTTTCGTGTCAGTAAAATTCATTATGAATAAAAAATCTATTTTGTTCTTTTTTGTGTTGCTTTCGACGTCATTCTATTCACTAACACAAAAAGCGGACAGTTCAAAGCTTAAACTGCTGAATTCAATGATTGATTCTTGGCATGCTAATGCATCAAAAGCTAATTTTAACGAATACTTTGATGTAACAACTGACAACTTTGTTTTTCTAGGAACTGCTCCCGGTGAACGATGGGCCAAAAGTGAATTTATGAATTTTTCTAAACCCTATTTTGATAAAGGTAAAGCTTGGGATTTTCAACCGATTAATAGAAATTGGATCTTTTCTGATGACAAAAAAGTAGCTTGGTTTGATGAGTATTTGAATACTTGGATGAATACGTGTAGAGGAAGTGGGGTAGTGGTTAAAAAGAACGGGAAATGGATGTTGGCATACTACAATTTAACTGTTTTAATTGAAAATGAAAAAATGCCGGAATTTCTTAAATTAAGGGAGAATTAATGTTTGTTCAATCAAATACAGTACAAGCAATTGCTGATTACATTAAACAAAAACTAAGTGCTGTATTTTCTGATTCTGAAATTCGAAAAATAAGTAAAATCATTATTTGTAAGCACCTTAATTGGTCAGATACGGATTTTATTCTTGGTCAAAACCAGCGTTTGTCTGAATCAGATTTATTAAACATTAGGGCTCTTACAAATCGTATTTTCGTGGGTGAACCTTACCAATACGTTATTGGTGAAACTGAGTTTTTTGGTTTGAATTTTAAGTGTAATTCTGGTGCTTTAATTCCTAGGCCAGAAACAGAAGAACTGGTGAATGAAATTTTAAAATCATTTTCACGTGAAAACAATCTGAAGATTATGGATTTGTGTACAGGAAGTGGTTGTATCGGTATTTCCATAGCGAAAAATTTTCCGCGAGCAGAGGTAACTCTTACGGATGTTTCATCAGAGGCACTTGAATTAGCTCATGTTAATTCGGCATTAAATCAGGTTGAATTACAGATTTTAAAAGAGGATGTTTTGACAGAAAGTGCTTTTGACACTTTTCAAAAGTCTTCCTTCCATTGTTGGGTGTCCAATCCACCTTATATTCCTCGCAAAGATTTAACTTCTATTTTGCCGAATGTTTTAAACTATGAGCCTCATCTGGCTTTATTCGTAGAAGACGAAGACCCTCTGCTTTTTTACAAAGTAATTTCTGTTAAAGCACGTCAATATTTGACTGAACAAGGTTGGATATTTTTTGAAATTAATCCTGATTTTGCAGATGATTTATGTATTTTGATGGAGGATTTGGGATTTGTTAACATTACATTGATGAAAGATTTACAAGGTAAATACCGTATGCTGAAAGGACAAAATCCCTAAATTTACATTGTGAATGTTGAGCAGGCCAAAACTGAAATTCTGAGATTGACTAGGTTGATTAATCATCATAATTATTTATATTATGTTGAGAGTAAAACTGAAATTTCTGATGTTGAATTTGATGGTTTGTTGAGAAAATTACAAGATTTAGAATCGCAATTCCCCGAGTTTTCATCCGAAAATAGTCCAACCAAGCGTGTAGGGGGTGATTTAACCAAGAAGTTTGAAACGGTAACACATCGTTTTCCGATGCTTTCTTTGTCAAATACATATTCTGAAGAAGAGATTGTGGATTGGGAAAATCGTATTAAAAAATTGGTGGATGGTGATATCGAATACGTGTGTGAATTGAAATATGATGGTGTTGCGATTGGAATACGTTATGAAAATGGTCAATTAACTAGAGCTGTAACGCGAGGTGATGGAGAAAAAGGAGAAGATGTAACAACGAATGTAAAAACAATACGCACAGTTCCTCTGATTTTGCACGGTGATTTCCCGTCAGATTTTGAGATTCGTGGAGAGATTTTCATGCCTAAGAGCGTATTTGAAAAATTAAATAATGAAAGAGCTGAAAATGGTGAACAATTATTCGCTAATCCTCGAAATACAGCTTCAGGAACGCTCAAAATGCAAGACTCAAAAATAGTTGCTTCGCGCGGCCTTGACTCGTATTTGTATGGTATTTATAGCAATACGACAATTTCCAATGGTCATTTTGAATCTGTTTCTCAAGCCGGAAAATGGGGTTTTAAAATTCCTCAGGTAAAAGATCGATACATTGAAAAAACCAATTCCATTGAAGGAATCATGGATTTCATTTCCTATTGGGATAAAAAACGATTTAATTTACCTTTTGAAATTGATGGTGTTGTTGTGAAGGTAAATAATTACGAGCAACAGAAAGTTTTAGGATTTACCGCTAAATCTCCGAGATGGGCAATTGCATATAAATTTAAAGCGCATCGTGCAGAAACCCAGCTATTGAGTGTTGATTATCAGGTAGGAAGAACTGGGGCCGTAACACCGGTTGCCAATCTTCACCCCGTTCAGTTAGGAGGTACAACAGTTAAAAGAGCGTCTTTGCACAATCAAGATCAAATCGAAAAATTGGATTTGCATCATGCAGATTTTGTTTTTGTTGAGAAGGGTGGGGAAATAATTCCTAAAATTGTCGGAGTTAACCTCGAAAAACGAAATCAGGATTCTAAACCGATTCAATTTATTCAAAATTGTCCTGTTTGTCAAAGTATTTTGGTTCGCAAAGAAGGTGAAGCGGGACATTTTTGTAAGGATGAAAAAAAATGTCCGCCACAAGTTAAGGGTAAAATCGATCATTTTATAGAGCGAAAGGCATTGAATATAGATGGTTTGGGTGAAGAAACTGTGGATTTACTCTTTGAAAATAACTTAGTTAGAAATATCACAGATTTATTTGACTTAACTTTTGACCAGTTAATTAAACTTGATAGAATGGCTGAAAAATCAGCTAACAATTTGCTTCAAAGTATTGAGCAATCAAAGAAAATACCCTTTGAAAGAGTGTTGTTTGGTTTAGGAATTCGATTTGTTGGAGAAACGGTTGCGAAAAAATTGGCCAAACATTTTGGTTCAATTGATTCATTAATGGCCGCATCCTACGAAGAATTGATTGAAGTCGATGAAATTGGAGAAAAAATCGCTCAGTCGGTAATCGAATACTTTAAAGATTCTGATTCATGGAAATTAATTGAAAAATTGAAAAAAGCCGGATTACAATTTCAAACAGAAGTAAATGAGGTTTTTGATGGGGTGCTGAGTGAAAAAATAGTTGTTGTTTCTGGAGTTTTCTCTGCTTTTTCTAGAGATGAAATAAAAGAACTTATTGAACAAAATGGAGGCAAGAATGGATCTTCTATTAGTTCGAAAACAGATTTTTTAGTGGCAGGAGAAAATATGGGACCTTCGAAATTAAAAAAAGCAGTAGATTTAGGGGTCAAAATTTTAAGCGAAGATGATTTTGTTAAACTTTTAAATAATAGATTTTGAACGAAAAAAGTATTTGGAGTACAACTGATGCACTTTTAATTGTCTTAAATTGTGATAATGATGAGCAGTTGAAAGGATATAAAAAAGCACTAGATAAGGCTTTGAATGATAGTAATGTCGAGAAATTGACTATTGTTGTTCTATTGCCAAAAGACGTGGATAAGAATACCATGACTCCCCATTTTGTCATTTATTATGTTTCTCCGACGGATTTCAATTTTTTTGGTCGATTGAAAGATGTACAATTATTGGATGAATTTAAACTTCATTACGATACTTTAATTTGGTTTGGTGATGATTCTCATCGAATATTCTCATACATCAAAAAAATTCGTTATACCAATCGTATCGGTGTTAATGCAACTCGATCCTATTTTGAAATGCATATATCAGCTGATATGGAAAATCCCACGGAGGCGGTTGAATTTGTACATCAAGTATTAGCAAAATCGTATTCAGAATAAATTTCAGTTAAGATGAAAAATATATTTACAGGCTCCGGTGTTGCCCTTGTAACACCTTTTAAAAATGATTTCTCTATTGATTTTGCAGCTTTGCGAAAATTAGTTCGATATCAAATTGATTTTGGTACTGATTTTCTAGTTGTACAAGGAACGACGGGTGAGTCGCCAACCTTGAGTCAAGAAGAAAAAATGCAAGTTCTCCAAACTGTTATTGAGGAAAATAATGGTAGACTAAAGATTGTATATGGTGTGGGCGGAAATAATACCTTAGATGTGGGCGAAAAATTAAAAAAAGTCCCAAGTGGTGTGGATGGCATTTTATCAGTTTCTCCTTATTATAATAAACCCACTCAGCAAGGAATAATCGAGCATTTTAAGTATTTGGCATCATGTACGAGTTTACCCATAATCTTATACAATGTTCCAGGGAGAACAGGTTCAAATATGCTACCTTCAACTACCTTAAAACTAGCCGAGATTTCAAATTTAGTAGCAGTTAAAGAGGCTTCAGGTAACATGGAGCAAATAATGGAAATAATTCGACTTAAACCCGATGGATTTGGAGTTTTGTCTGGCGATGATGCTCTAACTATGCCATTGATTGCTGCAGGTGCTGACGGTGTTATATCGGTTGTTGCAAATGCGTTTCCAAAACTTTTTTCAGAAATGGTTCATGCTTCTATGGATGAAAAACTTCCGCAGGCCAGAAAAGCTCATTATCGATTATTGAATATTACTAAAATGTTTTTTGAAGAAGGAAATCCAGGTGGAGTAAAAGTTTCCTTGGCAGCTCAAGAAATAATGGAGGAAACTATGCGTTTACCATTATTCCCTGTTTCTGATACTTTAAGAAATAGGATTCAGTTAGAAACTAAGAGTATTTTGAATGTTGAAAAAGTTTAAAACACTAAGTGTTAAAATGACAATTTGAAACTATTTTAGAATTCATTTGTATATTTGTAAAACGAAAATAATATTTCTGAAAAATGGCAGTTAAAGAAGCATCG
>JBIIHD010000086.1:0-5696 GCA_044236095.1 Crocinitomicaceae bacterium
ATGATAGAAAGTTTCGGCAATTTCTTGCGATCACAACCAGCAAATCTATTCAATCATATTGCATATGTTCAAGTAAAAACTGGATGCACAGGTGATGAAGTTGCCTATAAGGGGGCTCCTCTCAATTCATCTTATACTATTTCTGATAATCAATGGCGTGAATTTCGATTAGAAGTATTTGAAAAATTTAGACTGACATTTAATACGGGGAATTGTAACACCCAAATTGGACTTCTTTTTAATAATATTGATCCTGTTGGCGAACCTTTAGAATGGCATTGGGTAACCAATAATGTTACTTATGGATTTGGAACAAAAGGCGGTGCTTTCGCTAGAGGGCATCATCTCTCGGATGAATTAGATTTTAAAACTACTTGGACAACTTATCTTGTTAATCCACAAGGATTACATTTATTTTCTGCAGCAGAAATGGATCAAACATGGACTAAACCCCTGTATCAAATTAATGTGCCATTAGGCTTTTACTGGGGTGCATTAAGTGGTCTAAATACGGGTCTTTCGGTTTGGCTTGTTACTAAAAGTGCATTGCAAGAAGCACAATCAAAACCAGAATTACATGATGTTTTTAAGCTGTTTAATAAATATTCCAAACAAGTAAATCCAAGCACTGCAGATGCTGCCTATTCCATTTTCCATGAAGGATTAAATTCTCAAAACACCATTAAATTTCCAGAAACCATTTATGGTCAAGCCAATAAGAAAAATAAGTCTCGATATATTGCTATTTGCAATGCCTACGCAAGCCGTGGTGCTCAAATGGATGATGTGTTTTCGGCTACTCAAGGACAAGTATATCAACGTGACCAGCAAACAGGGTATAATGATGCTGGATGGAACATTGAAGAAGGGAATTACGAAAGATGGATAACTCAAATAAATCCAGATTTAACTTCAATTGGTCTCTTCAGAGTGAGGGGACTTATCAATACAAGCTCATCAAAGTACGACCGTTTTGCTCGTTCTTTTGAAAACAGTAGTAGTAAAGACACTATGTATTTTAAATTCGATTCGGATGTGTTTTTACTTTCAGATCCAGACAGTTTAACATTTAAAATTACGTGGCTAGATAAAAATCCAAATTCGACTTGGGCATTAAAATATTATAATTTATTAGGCTTACAAAATGCCTTAAATATAACAGGAATTGGTGACAATCAGTGGAAAACAACTAATGTAACAATACACAATCCACTTATTAACCAAAACGGAGTTTTAGGTTCTGATTTTATTTTGGTAAATACAGATAACATTGATGATATCTTTCATGGTATTGAGGTAGATATTTCGCGAACAGGTGCGTTAGCTTCTATTGATTATAATTCTGAAAACTCTGAAACATTAATTTCCCCAAACTCGATATCGCCTATGCTTTATTGGGATAAAAATATTGTATCAGATGAAATTATTATTTATAATTCAAAAGGGCAAGTAGTTTCAAAGGTCAATAAACCTGAAAACAATTCATTTAGCTTAATAAATTTGGAGAAAGGGATGTATTATATTGTATTTCTTAAAGAGAAAAAAAGAGTTTTAACCAAGAAAGTAATAAAAGAATAACAGTTGCAACACTTAAAAACAAAGCATGCAGGTAACAGAACCTACAAGAAAATGGCGGCTCCATTACTCCTCAGACGCTTTTGGGGTTAATCAAAGTTGGTTATCTGCATTAACAGTTTTGGTATAAATCGCCAACTTCGGTTAGCAGCAAACCGTTATAACCATTTGAAAAATAAAAAAATGATCAAAACAATTCAATATTTCAAAAATAACCGAACCATATATTTAGCTGTAGGTTTCACTTTAGTTTTTTCCTTATATTTAATATACGTTTTAGCTCCATTTAGTAGCTGCTTCAAACTTGATACGGGAGCAAATTCATTAGGTATTTCTTTTTCTTACACTGGAGATATGGTTCAAAATTTCTTTGAATCAAGGACTCATGAGCAGCTTCTTTGTTATCGCGAATTCCTTCAAATTTGGGACGCCATTTTTGCATTTGTTTATACTTTGATGTACACATTTTGGATTTTGTACTTTTTTAATAACAAGCGGATCTTTTTGATGATTCCTATTCTTTGTATGATTGCCGATTGGGCAGAGAATTATGTTGAATTATTAATGCTAGAAACCTATTTGCATTCAAGCCCTGTATCCGAATTGTTCGTTTCATTAGGATCTGGAATCAACTCGTTTAAATGGGTGTTATCAAGCATGACTTATCTGATAATTCTTATAGGAATAATTATTAAATTCAAAACATATCTAACAAATCCTAAACTGAAATAAATTGACGTTTTAGTCTTACCGTTAACCAAGAAGCTATTTCTCATTAACCAAATAATCTAAAGTTTGAATTTGGATTGTTACAATGATAAGAAAGCCTGTTTCGACTAACTCAACAGGCTTTTGTATGTTGCAGCGCTATCTTCCTCTCCCTCTAAGGAATAATCAAGTAAGTTGAAAAGTTCTTATCTTTATATTATTTGATTCTACAAATTTTGAGTTCACCTGAAAGCGTATCCATTCACTGGGAGAAATCAAAAAGTAAATCGCAATTGAATTACCAAATCAGATTTTTTGCTTCCATTGATTTGTTCAGCTCCTGAACTGATGGTTTTTCTATTATTATATAAAAAATATCCATATCGCACCCACAAATCACAATGTCTAAGAAATGAATATCTAAGCAAAATATAAGCTCGATTTCCTTGATAATAGTATGCTGGAACAGCGAATACATAAAGCGCGTTATTCTCAAATGAATAAATACGTGTATCGTAGCTATCAGTATCAAACAAGGCATACCTGAGGGCCAAATCAATAGGCATACCTTTGGGCTTATACAGTAAATCCTGCGTGAATAACATCCCTTTTTCGGGTGTATTGCTTGGTCGATTGATAGTTACATATTCAATTCTACTTTTTAAAGTAAAAAACTCGTTTACAACGTAGGAGACATTCAAGCGGTAATTACGCTGAAGTACATTTTCAATTTCAGTTACCGTTCCATCCGAATCACGACTATTTTTTTGTCTTAGTTGCTGGCGAAAACGTCCGTAGATTTCAAATATTTTATTGGGCTTGTAGCTTGGTTGAATCAATATTTCATGACCATGCGTTGGCGCATCAATGAGGTATTTCATCCATGGAAACTTAAAAAAGTCAACATATCCATTTAAACTCAATGCTTTTGTTAATTTTAATTTTGTTCCAACATACAATCCTCTTTCATTCTGTGTATTGCTTCCTTCAGAAAAACCTGCGTTGTAAAATGTTTGATAACCTCTGCCATAATCCCTAAATAAAATCCCAACGCTTGCATTGGGATCCAACGAAATCATTGCCCCATGAACCATGGCTGTTCCTCCCAAATTTTGACCATTGTATTGAAAGTGATTTCTAGAAACTTCTCCAAACAAATTCACATTTTTAAATACATAATTATAATCAAAACTTGCTGCGAGATTTTGTTCTCCTCTGAAATCAAATTGATTGTAATAGGTCTCGTTTTTCAAAAATGGTTTATCATATCCTTGAAATACGCCAGCAAGACCTAATCGCAAGGGACCATTAACATAACGTAAATTAGTACCAGTAACAAATTCTAAGAGACCATTCTTTTTTTCAATTTCACGATTCGTTCGATGTAATCCGGAAAGGTCTATTGTTGAAATAAATTCCAAATCATCATAGGTTGAATCAGCAATAGAATTGGATGCATCCACTTTTTTTACGGATGCGAAAGAGAGTAGACTAAAATTTTTATAGCCTAAATCAGCTGCTGCCCCTCGTAAAAATCGATTTTCATCAACTGAAGTATATGCACGAATCGGAATGGCATTTCTTTTCATTGTGGCAATATCCGCAGTTTTTCCAAACGCATAGCTCGACCAAAGATTCAATCCTTGACCAATTTGCACTTGGTAATCACCTATTGCAAAAGATTTCAAGTATTTCCCTCCTTTAAAGAAAACATGTGCTGAATAAAAATCAAAACCATTTTTTTGAGCTCCTCTGAAAAACTGTTCTCCAGCATCTTTTTCTGCGGTAAATCCTAAACTGACATTGGTTTTATAGGTATATCGAAAACGAGAATAATAGCGATCTGCATTCCCATAGTAGTAATTGTTTGAATTCTGTAAAATCGAATCAGAAACACTAGCATAACCAGCTTTTTTTTCTATCGTGGGTTGATACCTGAGATACCATTCGAAGTTTCCTTCGCGAATTGCCTCCTTGAATGAAATATGTAAATTATCTAACTTATCATCTACATATATGAAAGGCAACACCAATTGAATCGTAGACAAATCCCAAAATCGTAGACTTTGTAATTCATAAATTGAAATTAATTTACCAAAGCGTTTTCGATGTAGCAATAAATCATTAATCTGAACAGATGTCAATAAGTTTAATTCCTCTAAATCTTCAGATGTTGCATTATTAAGATTTAATTTATTGTCGTAATAAAAATTGAGCGCTTCAATAATATTTGTTAGATCAATATCCTCAGATTGCAGTTGTTCAGATATAAACTCAATTCGCTGCTGAATGATTTCATTTCTAACTTGTGAAAAAGAGAAACAACCAATTAAAACAAAACAAAAAGTAAAGAAAATCCTATAAATCATTCTATTTGAATTGATAGGAAAGTGAAAAATGAGGCGACCATCCCAAAATCTGATGATATGAACTTCCGAGATCTAATTTCAACATATCTTTAAAACGATAACCAAAACCAAAAGATCCTTCAATTGGAGCTGATGCAAATCCACCCCTTAAGAAGAAGTTATTTAGCACAATGTATTCGATTCCAAATTTTCCGCGAAGCGCATAATCTACATTTTTTTCAGCTTCTGCTATAATTAACACTTTCGAGGAAATAGAATAAGAAGAACCAAGGCGCATTAAGGTAGTAAATCGATCTTCTTGATAATCAGATAGTTTATTTCTACCTAAATTAAACAAACTAAATCCCAATTTCCATTTTTCTGTAATTTTAGAAAGCAATCCTACTTCAGCAGTAACCGTATTTTTTGAACCGTAATTTTCAGGTAAACGAACCCCTCCGTAATTCAGTTGTACTCCAGCTGAAAGATGCTCGCTTAATTTCATACTATATCCAATTCCTGCTTTGTACGACAAGAAATTTCTGAATCCAAAGCGTTGGCCACCTGCAGAAATTACACCTCGTTTTATTGGTATTGCAAAAACAAATCCTTGGGATTGCATTTCTTTTAAAAGAAAACGATTTTCGTAACTAATCCCTGCTTCCATTTTTTTTAATCCGGTCAATGCGGCAGGATTGTGATGGTATGCCCATACATCTTCTAGTGTATTGCTTGCATTTGCTAGTGATTGTGAACGTCCTCCCATGGGATAATAACCTTGGCCAAAAGATGTAATTGTTATCAAAAAAATAAGAGAATAGCTAAATGCCTTTGGGATAAATTGCATAGTCAAAAATACAAAAAAAAAGAAGTCGACTAAACTAGTCGACTTCTTTTAAGAATTGATAAATGGATTAAAATTTTACTCAGTGTATGGTGTTTTATCTAAAATTTCATTTGCACTATTAATTTTAAAGGCGGTTTTTCCTTTTATACAAGTGAATTTTTTATCGTATTCAGCTTCAATACTTTGATACTCAAAAGGTATAAGCACTTCATTTTTAA
>JBIIHD010000002.1:0-18306 GCA_044236095.1 Crocinitomicaceae bacterium
ATGTTGAACCTGTATTCGGAAATATTAAAAACAACCACAATTTTAAACGATTTATGCTTCGTGGAAAAGAAAAAGTTGAAATAGAATGGGGATTATTAGCAATAGCACAAAATATCAGAAAAAAAGCAGCATAAAAGGTCAAAAATGAAGTGAAAAGGCGAAAAAAACACAATTTTTAGCGTTTTGAAAATGAATTTTCAAACGATTTATTGCAATTTAAAATACATCACCCGAAATACTAAAAAACCAAAAAGACTTCAAAAAAAGAGGCTGCTCAGTTTTTTGAGACAGCCTCATTTTTATCAAACCATACTATTAAACTTCTGACAGTGTTTGAATAAACTTGGATCGTTGTTTTATTTGATGAAAGCAATCCATAAGTTTTAATCATTAAAAATATGTCAAACCCAACAAATCAACAGAGTTTCATTTCTAAACAGATAAAAGACTTTCCAACCACATTGGTGGAAGTGAATATCACTCAATCCATTCTTTCATCCAAACTCATATCAATGGATAAAGCCACAATTGAGATGGTTATAAATACGGTTATTCATTTGATTAATAACACATTGGATAAAGACTTTGCTAAAATTGATTGTCTTGCATATAGAATAGACATCTCAAAAAACGATTTTTTCTCATACGATAACATCCAACATCGATTAATTTTAATTGGAAATGGTTTTGAGAAGAAACTTCCTATTTTGAAGGAACAATTGGAATCATTTGTGAAAACAAAAATGGGAGATCCTTTTTCCTTGATTATTAGAGAAGAGCAAGAAAGTGAAGAGATTTATTTATACTTCAAAAATCAAATTGAAAATACCACCCACAAAAAGGAGTTTGTTTCAGATAAAATGTTGAAATTTTATCATCCTGATTTGTATTCAATCTCCGATCAAGGATGGCATATTTTAAATCCAAAAGAATTGGATAGTTCATTTGTTGTTTTTGACTAAAAATTGCTAAAACATTTCTGTAATACTTTTTCGCTTCTATATTAGCCTAAATCAATTGGTTATGAGAAAAGGAGACACAGTTAGATCAACTGGAAAAGGAAAATCAAAAACATGGGGAAATTATATTGGAAAAGTATCAAGAGTAGAAAAAGAAAAGGTTTATGTCATTTGGAATAATACAACCTTTGAGGATGAAATGTTATTAGAAGAATTGGAACTAATTAAGAACATTCAGGAGGTTATTGAATTAAAATTCTCGGATGGTATGATTATCCATACACACGGGCCTTTAAGAATCATTGAATTATCAGATGGATGGTATTTGGTTGGTGAAGGAAAATTAATACCAATTAAAGATGAGAATGAAGGAAATGAAATATTAATCCGCCTATCCTCTTCCAAGGGTTAATGCTGCCTTGCTGCCTTATTTCCTGGCTCCCTGGGGTAGGTCCTGTCTGGGTATCCCCCCGTCAAATAATAGTATTTAATGACAATAAGGGGGCTCCATACTTTAGGTGAAGTAAGACCGTTTTAAAATATTTTAGGATTTTTTTAGGAAATAAGACCCTATTTCAAATTAATTTCAAAATAGGAATTAAAAAATTTTGAGATTTTTTTTAGATATTTAGCCCTTTGAAATCCGATAAAGATAAACTACACAAAATGACCGTTGGAAAACAACGCGAAAAACAGGTGGAACAAGGTTTCTTTGATGGAAGATTTGTTCAACGAGCAGAAGAATCAAAAAAAGTCTTTAAACGAAAGGAGAAACATCCGAAGAAGGATGGCGAGAAATAATCAATTCTTCTTGTTAATGCCTAAAAAAGCTTGACCGTTTTTGGTTTTTAATAAAAGCAAAAAAATGATTAAATCAAGCCTCATTACAACTGTCAAAAAAGGCAACCAATGACCTGAAGTCTGAAGTAATTATTTGTAACTTCGTGATAAGTTTCCATTGAAAAATGGAAAACACGCTGGTATTGGCGGTCTCAACACCTGGTTAACAACCACCTTCCTAGTGAGTAGGTTTAATAGTTATGAAAGGGGGATTAATTTCCCCCTTTTTAAATCAAAGTCGAAAAGTCAAACAAAAATTTCTGGGATTTTTTCACCAAATTCACCATTATGAAATCCGATAAACACAAACTACATAAAATGACCGTTGGTAATCAGCGAGAAAACCAAGTGGAACAAGGATTCTTTGATGGGAGGTTTGTCCAGAGAGCAGAAGAATCAAAAAAGGTCTTTAAACGGAAAGAGAAACATCCCAAGAAGGATGGGGAGAAATAATCAACCTTTCTTCCTCCTATACTTACCCCTCGTTTCGTAATAATACTTTGACCGATTTCGGTTTTTAATCGCGTTTTTATCTGTGGTTTCTGTTGAACTCAAAATCAAAAACGTTGTTTGTTTCTCTATTTTGAATCAAATCTTTTTCTGAATAAGTGTCTTTTAATCCTAAAAAATCCAACACATAAGGATCTTTGAAAACCAAATCGGCGCTTAATTTTTGTTCTTTATTTAGGAGCGCTAAATCATTTTTGATTGTCTGTTCAGGTTTTTTACTGATGGCTGTTCGTTCAAACAACATTGATTGAATGCGCTCTTGCAACGTGCGTGTGCTCCACTTTTCAAGCGTACACATTTCAATGTAAAAATCTCTTTTAATTGTTTCCTCCATTGGAATAATGAGTCGTAAATGCGACCAACTTAATTGTGAACACAGTGTGTGCACAATTTCAAAGTCAGGAAAAACCTCAGCAAAACGAATACAATGATGTAGTTGTCGTTTACTCCATCCAGTCCCATAATCAAGGGTTAATTGTCTCGACAAGGCTGACACGATTTCCTTTCCGTATTCCGCACGTTGGTTTTGAAGTATTTCCTCATTAATTCGTTTTCCTATTTGCCAATACAACAAACTTAGCGTAGCATTTACGGTAATAGCCAACTGTTGTTTACTCTCCTCGATGTATAAAGAAATCTCCTTTACTAAATCTAGGTTATTGGATTTGTCAAGTTCGCTCATAAAATTTGTTCAATGTTACACGTAAAGATAATTACTTCCTTCTGTACTTCCCCCTCGTTTCGTAATAATACTTTGACCGATTTCGGTTTTTAATCGCGTTTTTATCCGTACTTACTTTTTTGCGGACGTGCCCTTTTCTCATTTGACCTTTGTAGTTTACGGATGGTTTGACATAGGATCTATTTGAATCATCTGATTTTTTGAAGTCGCAGGAGGAGAACAGAACTACGATTGAGATCAGGAAAAATAAACCTATAATCTTCATCATTTTGCACTCAACCTCTCATAAACTTTCTTCAACATATACCCTTTTACCAATCCACCGAATTCTTTGTCGTCCATTATTTTGGTGAAAATATCTTGGTTCTGTTCCATTCGTCCAATTAGTTTATCCATAAACATATCATCAAAACCAAATTTGAAATTCTCGATTGGGTTGTTCTTTGCTTGCTCCGATAACTTTTCATCCAACACCATATCTTCTTCAATCTGGTCAAAGAATAGCTTGTCTGCTGTATTAAATTCGGTTTGGAACCTCTTGTTCAAAACTTCAATAATTTCAGATAAATTAGCTTCATCTTCTTTCGTTAAACGCAAACCAGCTTGACCACCACCATCCAACTCGTAAACACTTTGGCTTTCCATAACGATATTATGTTCTGCTATCTTTTGTAGTCTGTAGTATTCCAAAGACACCTCGTCACCCAACTTGAATTTGTCGTTCTGGCTAGTTCTAGGTAGTTTTTTGTATAAGAATCGAGTGTAGGTAAATAGTTTCTCCAAGTCAACATCTGAGAAAGGCATAATCTGAGTTAGAAACGAGTACGTTCTATTGAAGCTCTGCATGGTGTTCTTGAAGTCTTCTTGCATCACCTCAGTACCAATAACATTCTTGTCTGAGCTCTCCTCTGGAAGTTGTTTGAATCGTTCTACAGCTGGGTCAATGTATGCGTTCAGCTTTGCTTGATCAGAAACTGTCAATGATTTAGCTGATTTAAAATACAAGTTACAGAAATTATTTACTTCAGTTTCCCAAATCACATTTGCTTTATCCAATTCAGCCTTCAAGTCATACAGGTAATTTGGGTCTGAATTCTCCTTGATGGATGTGAGCTCATAATAAGGTTGGAACGACTCCAATATTTCATCGGTATCATTTGCAAAGTCCAATACAAACGTATCTTCTTTCCCAGCACACATTCGGTTCAATCTGGAAAGCGTTTGTACCGCTTTTACACCCGATAATTTCTTGTCCACATACATGGTATGTAACAACGGTTGGTCGAATCCTGTTTGGTATTTATCCGCAACCAATAATAATTGATATTCATCCGATGCAAATTTTCTTGGAAGTTCCTTCTCTGAGAATCCATTTAGCTCAATCTCGGTCACACCTTCTGGAGCGTTACCATAGATTACCTTTCCAGAAAATGCTACAATTGTTTTGATATCGGTATATCCTTTGTCCTTGATGTACTTGTCAAATTCTTCTTTGTATCTCACTGCATGCAAACGTGAACTAGATACTACCATCGCTTTTGCTTTCCCTCCAATCTTCTTAGAAACCACTTGTCGGAAATGTTCCACCATTACTTCGGTTTTCTGTGCTAAGTTATGTGGATGCAATGACATGAAACGTCCGATAGCTCTGGATGCTTTCTTCTTATTTACTTTCGGGTCGTCCTCAATTTCTTTGGACAATTTGAAGTAGGTTTTATAGGTCGTATAGTTTTGAAGTACATCTAGAATAAACTTCTCATCGATAGCTTGTTTCATGGAATACAGGTGAAACGGTTCTGGCTTACCATGAGCACCCATCGTTCCAAATACTTCAACTGTTTTAGGTTTTGGTGTTGCTGTGAATGCAAAGAAACTAAGGTTGTTCTGTTTACCTCTCGCCAACATCGACTTTCTTATTTCGTCCTCTGCATCTTCCTCCAATCCTGTGTAAGCCTCATCTTTCTCAGCTTCTTCTAATGATTTAGCTGACAATACTTCTTTCATTTTTTTGGTTGCCTCACCACCTTGCGAGCTATGAGCCTCATCAATGATTACAGCATATTTTCTAGCTGGAATTTCTCCAATTTTATCCAGAATAAAAGGAAACTTTTGAAGTGTTGTAATGATGATATTTGAACCAGCTGAAATGGCATTTGCCAACTGAGTTGAATCTTTATCAATTTTCTGAACAACACCATCCTTATGTTCAAATTGGTAAATGGTGTTCTGCAATTGTGAATCCAACACCTTACGGTCGGTAATTACAATAACCGAATCAAAGATTCTATTGTTAGTCTCATCATGTAAGCTAGACAATCGATAGGATAACCAAGCAATTGAATTGGATTTTCCAGAACCAGCTGAATGTTGAATCAAATAGTTTTTTCCAGCACCACTTTGTCTTGCATCAGTTGTCACTTTGCGAACCACTTGCATCTGGTGGAAACGTGGGAAAATGATGGATTCTTTTTTCTTTTTAACACCGTTCAATTCAAATTCTTCCACGCTAAGGTGAAGGAACTTGCCAATAATATCCATGAAGCTATCTTTTGTCCAAACTTGTTCCCACAGATAAGATGTTCTGTATCCGTTTGGATTTGGTGGATTTCCAGCTCCATTGTTATATCCTAAATTAAAGGGTAAGTATCTGGTGTTCTTTCCGTCCAGTTTCGTTGTCATGAAAGCCTCATCGGTATCAACAGCGAAATGTACCAACGTTCTTTTCTTAAATAGAAATATCGGTTCGTTTGGTTCACGGTCATACACATACTGCTTCTTAGCATTCTCAACAGACTGACCAGAAAACTGATTTTTTAACTCAATTGTTGCGATAGGTAATCCATTCAAAGAAAGCACCATATCCAAAGAGTTCTTGCCTACACGCTCGTAATACAACTGTCTAGTGACGGACAAATGATTAGTAAGATACAATTCGTCTGCTTCTGGGTTTAAGGTGCTTTCTGGTTTGAAATAAGCAATCTGGAACTTCACTCCATAATCAGTAAATCCTTTGCGAATCACGTCTAATACACCTCGCAAATCAATTTCTTTGACCAAACGTAATAGTACTTTTTTCTCTGCTTCGTCCTTGTGAATAGTAACGAGTTTATCCCAAGCTTTTGGTTGTGATTGTTTTAGAAAATTAGTGATGTAACTGGGAAATAATCCAAGTTGAGGATCAAAGTCTTTTGAATCACCTTCTACATAGCCACCGTGCTCCAATAGATTGGATTCGATTGCTTGTTCAAATGTTTGTTCGGTATGTATTCCTTTTGCCATAGTAGTATAAATGTCTAAAAAAATGTCTAAAAAATGTCTAAAATTAAAGCTTAGACATTTTCCATATTTTCCCTTCAACTCTTATTTTTTCTTGGTTTTTGAGTTGTTGAAGTATGTTTTTAATTTTATTCTTCTTTTGATTAATGTCTAAAACTTCTGGAAGTTTATCTAAAAGTATTTTTTCAAAATCATCCTTTTTACCTTCTTTGAATTCTAAAAGATAATCCAGAATCATTTTCTTGCAATATTCATCATCGATTCCTCTTTTTCGTATGTAAGAAGCTTTGTCATTTGTGATTTTAGCAACAGCCGAGGAAACATGAAGATTCGGTTTACGACCTTCTATTAATCCAAACCTTTTTAATTCTTTGATTTCGTCATCATCAATTGGTAAGTTTTTTTGAACTCTGTCTAATAAAACAACCGTTTTTAATTCTAAATCGGTTTTGCTCATTAGTAGTTTGGTGTAATTTTCATCCCAAATACGCCCAGCAATTTTAACGGATACTTTGTTTGGAGTAGATAAGTCAAAGTCTGGCATCGGGAAGAAACGTTCTTTCTGTTTCAAAAACATTCGTTTGATACCACTACCAATCGTATCAATCATATTCAAGTTAACCATCGCATCCGCTAAAAATTGGTTTCGATAGTATTCTTGTGGCGCATCTTGCTCTATAACCCTGTCAATACTTTTTGGGATAAAGTCACCGAGATTGGTAAACAATAACTCATCTGGTTTTTCAACCACTGTTATACGACCATTTAGATGATAATCTTGATGTGCAATACAGTTGTGTAATGCCTCACGAATAACAAAAGCATCATACATTTTAATTTCAGTAGGAAACAAGGAATCGTCTTTTAAATAGCGGTAAGTCAGATTACGAACCCGACTAAAAACCTCTGTTGAACTCAATAAAAATGGAACTCCAAAATGCTCATAATCCAACTCTACATTGTTTTCATCTTTTAAAATCCAAGATATTTTGGCAACCGCTGGACTCAAAAAATGGGAAGCTTCTTCTTTACCTAATAAGAGTAACGCAGTGTTGGTGATTTTTCCTCGTAAGGTAACTTTCCCTTTGTTCAGAAAAGTAATGTTATCCCACGAATCACATTCAGATGCCTTTCTAGGATTTTTCTCTTTGTATTCTTTTCTAGCTTTTTCAATAGCCAAAGGGTCTAAATCATCAATTGTAGCTTCTGGTAAAATTTGAGCTGACCAATCTGTTTTATTACTTTGATTACGAATAGTTTCTATTTCAACTAAATTTAGAGGAACCAAATCTTCACCATCTCTACCATAGTAATGCCCTTCCCAAGCAACTGGAAAACCTTTTGGTGCTGGTGGTATTTGAAATGCAATTACTCGACCTTCAGAATACTTTAGCTCGTGTATTTCTATAAATGTAATTCTGTTAGTTGTTTTGTTTCCTATTTCAGCTTTTAAACTATCTAAATCAACTCGGTTTGTTCTGAAGTCACTTCCAACAATTGCTCTAGGCACAGGTTTATCTTTGATGCCAAAAATTAGCCACGCAAATTCTTCGCCCTTTAAATTTGCTTCGTTTGATAGTGCAGAAAAATACTTGCCTAATTTACCAAAGTCATATTGCGATTTGGCTTCTTTAAATTCCACACATTCTGTTTCAGAAGATTGATTTCTGAACGCATCAACCAATAATTTTAGTTCGTGTTCTGTCATATTATTGATTCTTCCAATGTTAGTTCTGTATGTATTCCTTTTGCCATTTTAAATTACATATTTTCTCAAATTGTCTGAATTCCAAATCAATTTAGCTATTTCTAAATAGAGGTTTTGTCGTTCCTTAATTGTTTCTTTTGTAAAGTCACTACTCGGATTAAACTTTAAATTGTTAGCGTTTGCAAATCGTAAAAAATTTGGATTGTTTTCATAACAATTTTCGTTTAACGATGATGCTAATAAATTTTGACCAAAATATTTTGGTAGTTTTTTTGAGTATGTAGAATCATTTAAACTCCTATTTATATCTTGAGGAAGTAAAACTAAATCACCTAACATATTTCTTGTTCTTTGAAATTCTTCTTCAGATTCAAATGCTTCTGTGTACCTTTCATAATGATCAACCCAAATGTGCTCAATGTCATATGGGTTTTTAATCGAACGGTTAACATACACATCAAATTTGGTGTCTTTTCCGCTTTGTTCCTCCACAAAATAAGTTATTCTAGCAAGTTGGTGCAACATATATCGTTTTGTCCAGCCAGTTAAATTAAATCGTTCAATTCCATCCAAGCTAAACTCCATGATTTCAATCTCTTCCGTTAAAAGACCAACCAATTGCTCAATATTTCTTCTTCTTATCTTTTTTGCAAGCATAAACATAGTGTATGTCATTGCTGAATAATCAAGTGTTTTGAAGTTGAATATTCGAATTGAAATGTATTGGTCTAAAAAGCATGATACAATTTTTAGTTTGGCATCAATAATTTCTTTAGTATCATTTTTATCCAAACTTGCCATGAGTATTAGAGGTTGCAATGTGAAGTTTCTGTCTGAATTATAGAAAATGTATTCAAACCCTTCAGTCAACTTTGCCGAGTATTCTGCAATTCTAATGTAGGTATTGGAGAACAATATGAACTCTTTCTGAACTAAATCACTATAGTCTACTGACTTTCTAAGCCCAATATTATTTCCGTTTTCTCTCAACCATTTGTGAAAAGCCGTACCGATGATATCAAAATCACCTGGTGTTGCGTTTCTCTTACGTTCACGAATAGTTTCGCCATATTGTGACCTTAACCATGTTTTGATGCAATCACTTTCTTGCTCTTTACCCAGAGCTTTTAAGTCTAACATTTTAGCTTTCCAAAGTTCGTTGGCTTTTAGTCTTTCCTCATTGTCAGCAATTTCAGAAAGCAAATAACCTTTCAACATTTCTGTTGCAGTTAAACTAAGACCACGATCATTCATTGAAACGAATATTTTATGAGCGTCTTGTTCTGTTTGAGCAACAATTTTTATGAATTGTACATTATCAATCAACCAATCTTTGAAAAATGGTAATGCTTCTTCTGGAACAGCATCCATCATCAATTCAATTATATCATTATATCTGTGCCAAATATTTTGAACACTTTCTGGATGTCCTTCGGGTTCAAAAACAACATCGTTGATAATCGCTTCTAAGCATTCTGTTCTTTCTTCAACATTAATATTGAACGTGGTTCTACCATATTTTTGAGAATATATAAGGTTTAATACTTCTGCTTTATCGTTTGTATCTTGAAGATGTTTGGTAATAAAAAGAAGTACTAAACTCAAAGATGTAAGCCTTTGTTGTCCGTCAATAATTGCATTTTCATCCTCAGTAAGTACCACAGACCCCATGAAATAGTGACCGTATTTTTCTACTTCATTTCGTTCGTGTGTTTCGGAATAATACTCCAAAAACTCACCTGTCAAATCTTCAATCAGCTCTTCAATTTGTTTGCGTTGCCATTGATATTCTCTCTGATAATAGTGAATACTGTATTTAACTCCAGTAAACAAATCTCTAATACTCTTCGGTGCTCCTAATATCTTTTTCATTAATTCAATTTTTCGTTTCCAACACTTGTGTCGAGCTTGTCGAGACATCCACCTTTCCAGTAACCACCTCACTGATTAATGCCGTTTTATACTCTTTTAATAGTTCGATTTCTTGGTGGGATTTGGTAATTAATGTTTCTATTCTTAGCTCTTCTTTTTCAATATGACTAATAATCTGTTTTTGTTCCTCTAGCGAACCAAAACAAACCATGAAGTTTTGAAACATTGGTCTTCTCAGAGAATCCACTGTTGATTTAGCAGATAATTTCATTACTTCTTTTCCAAAATTTTCTTTCAAATAATAAAACAAGTATTTACCTAGAACAGGTTTGAAATTACACATCATATATACTCTTTGGTGAAAATCAAATTTTTCATTTACGTAATGCCAAACTTTACAAACACCAACACCATCGCCAGCCGTTAAAATTGCTTCTCCATCAAATGAGTATGTAGAAATTCTTTCAATAGTTTGTGAACGAACAAAAAATGGGTATTCCCCGTCATCTTCTCTATTTTCTGTGTCTTTTCCACCAGTGGTAACATCACACAAATATTTCATCCTTTTTAGTTCCCAATGCTCTGGAATCTCTCCCAGCCATTTAATACCAGAATCCTTCATAGGTACTGTTGGGTCAAGACCATTGGTCACTGCTTGGTTAATTACCGCAACACGTTCTTCTTCTAACAATTGAATAAACTGCTCTTTCTTGGCAATTAGATGGTCAATTTGGGTTGTTTTGTGGTCTAGGAACTGAGTTAAGCTTACCTGTTCTGAATAATCTGGACACCAAACCCTAATGTCCTTTAAAATATTTTGACTAATATTCGGTTGTCCACCTCCAATTGCAAGATTGATAATTTGCTCCTTATTGCCGATAAACCAATATTGTAAAAATTTTAAATCTATTATACTACTGTCACAGAATACACAACAAGCTTGATTGGTAGTTGTTTCAAAATTTAGTATTGCAGTTTTGCCAATTGTTGCTCCATACATTGCCATTACCAGTGAACCAGTTGGAAACAACTTTAATGATGAGTAATCTTCTAACGCTTTGGTGGTGATTTTCTTAGAACAGGAATCCAAAACACCATCATTCAAATCACCAGTATTTAACCAATTAATTGTGCCATTTTCATGGTAAATCGGATTGCCCGATTCTGGTGTAGTACCACTTCCAATACGATTGAATGCGTGACTAATTTTCCAAGATTCCCAATGACTTGGAACATCACCTATCCAATCAATTCCCGAATCTTTATAGCTATCGTATTTATTACTCACGGTCTACTGATTTTTATTTGTGTTCGTGATTACTTCGTAATTCATAGTTTATCCGATAACTTCTTTTAATAATCCGTCTGTTTCTTGCTCAATAGCCATGATGTCTTTTCTAATGTCGTCTAATGAACGTAAAGGCTTGTATTGATAGAAGTATTTGGTAAAGTTGATTTCGTAACCCACGTTGGTTTTGCTGTGGTCAATCCAAGCATCTGGCACGTGTGGCAAAACTTCTTTTTCCATGTATTCTTGCACATCCATTAGCAACGGAATGTTTTCTGTATCACGCAAAGATGAATCTGGTTTTGGGTTACCTTTTTTATCGGTCACCACTTGTCCTTTCGCATTACGTTCTGGTCTTTCAACCGTAACTTTGGCATATCCAAACGCTTTGTTGTCAAATACTTTTGAGTAGTCACCTTCATTGAATTCACCGTATATTTTTGTAATTTGAGCAATGTGGTCATCAGATAATTCGTTTCGTTTGTCACCCAATGATTTGCTCATTTTCTTGAAGAAATCAACTCCGTTTATCAACTGCACTTTTCCTTTTCTATTCTCTGGTTTACGATTGGAAATAATCCAAATATACGTTGAGATACCTGTATTATAAAACAACTGGTTTGGCAAGGCAATTACAGCCTCCAGGAAGTCGTTTTCTATGATCCACTGACGAATACTGCTTTCATTTTTCGTTTTACTTGGTGAACCAGAAAAAAGTGGAGACCCGTTGAATATTATTGCAAGTCTTGAACCGCCTTGGTCGGCTGGTTTCATTTTTTTCATTAAATGCATCAAGAACAGGAACGAACCATCACCAACACTCGGCAATCCAGCTCCAAACCGACCACCGTGTCCCAACTGCTCATGTTCTTCTTTTACCATTTTGGCAAATTTTTCCCATTTCACTCCAAAAGGTGGATTGGTAATTTGGTAGTCGAATGTTTGATTTGGAAATTTATCTTCGGAAATGCTATTCCCCTTTTTTATGTTGGAGGCATTTTGACCTTTAATCATTAAATCTGCTTTGCAAATGGCGTATGATTCAGGATTCAATTCTTGTCCGAACACCTCTAAACGTGCATTTGGATTTAATTCTTGCAAGTACTCTTCTGCTACAGAAAGCATACCACCTGTTCCAGAACAACAATCGAACATTGTTTTTGTAATGCCTTTTTTGGTTAAAATGTCACGATCAAACAAAAATAAAATGTTTACCATCAATTTAATTACTTCCCTCGGACTAAAGTGCTCCCCAGCGGTCTCGTTGGAAATCTCAGCGAATTTCCGAATCAGTTCCTCAAACATATAACCCATCTCCATACTTGTAATATGGTCTGGGTGTAAGTCGATTTCTTGAAAACGCTTCACGACCATGAATAACAAATTGGCATCATCCATCTTGTTGATTTGGTTCTCGAACTCAAATTGCTCAATGATTTCTCTGGCATCCTCTGAGAATCCATTGATGTAGTTTCTTAGATTTGATGCAATGTTATTTGGGTCAGCAATCAGCTTCTCAAAGTCGAATTGGCTTTTGTTGTGGAACTTAAATCCAGCCGTTTTGTTTAAAATTGGGTCAAGGTTCTCAACGTTGGTTATTTTTAGTTGGTCATACTTTTTTAGAACCTCAACTTTAGATTTCTCCAGTACACAATCCAATCTTCTTAGTACTGTCAATGGAAGTATAATCTTCCCATAGTCACTTTGTTTGTAATCTCCTCTCAGTAGATCTGCAATAGACCAAATAAAGTTTGCTGATTCTTTGATGTTTTTCATTAAATGAATGTATTTTGTGTAAAGATAAACAAAGGAATTGTATCAATTTTCTTCAATCCCCCTCATAAACCGATCTATAGGTTTCAAATCGTTTACTTGAACCTTCTTTTTGAACTACCGAGAAAAGCTCGGAAGTTGAATTTTCATCTAATTCTTGTTCTTCAAAAATATTTTTAAGATGCAAACTAACCGTGTCAGAGTCTTTTTCAAACAATATTCCCATTTGTTTTTGGGTAAGCCAAATGGTGTCTTTTTCGTTGTCAACTCTTACTTCAATGTGGTCAGCAAGTTCATTAGGTTGATATAAAATAATTTCGTTTTTCATAGCTTTTCAAAAATAACCAATTATTTTACAATGTTTCAGGTTCTATCCCCCTCATAAACCGGTCTATCGGTTTCAAATCGTTTACTTGAACCTTGAGTCGGTAGATGTTTTTTCGGTGGTTATAATGAATGAATGGAGAAGTTTCAGGATATTGATCTTTGAGCAACAAAACATCCTTCAAACCTAACTCCACATCAATGGAATGGGTTTTTCCTGAATAACTAAACCCGAACACATCGGGCACTTGGTTTTGAAACTTCTTACTGTTCTTAAAAGGTTTTCCCGTGAAGTCCACATAAGCAATTCGGTCAATGTTGAATGTTTTGTTTTTCTTGGAATCAATCTCATAACCCATCACCGTTTGATAGTTGTCAGAAAAACCAAAGGGTTCCACCAAGCGATCAGAAATGGTTTCGGAGTTAATGGATTGGTATTTCCGTAATATCACCTGTTCCTTATTTCCTATTGAAAGAGCCAATCGTTCAACCACCTTTCCATTTTTGGCATTTACCAAGTGACTGGCAACCATCTGAATTTCTGATCCCAAATAGATTTTAGTGAGCAAGGAATCTTTGAGTTTGTTTCGGTTAGCATCTTTCAAAACCAGCTCCTTCAATAGTTGGGCTTCTTCTTGCGTAAAACGAACACCATTGGTTCGCTCATCCACAATGAAATATCGGTTCAGTTCATCTCGTTGTAAGTCAAATCCACATTCACGGATTAAATCAAAATAACGATATACCGTTCGTTCAGTTGAATCTAATATTTCCGCAAGGTGACCAATTGACTTGGATGGTGACTGTTCCAGATAGGAAATGAGTTTTAGAACCCTCAAAATCTTATGTTGATTTAGCATAGAAATTCAATTTTTGGCTCACAATGTAGAACAAAAAATACAGCTACGCAACCGATTGACCCGGGTTGTCAGGAAACTTTTATGTTTTTTTATTCATTGACTTGCTTTGTCACTGATTGGGGTCAAATTTGTTGAAAATTAAACGATATGAAAAAACTTATTTTACCTTTTTTGATACTATGTAACACTGTTTATGGTCAAATTACTTATGTAGATAATTTTGATGGGGTATATCCGTTTACACAAGGAACAATGGGTTATAATTTTGATTTAAATGGAGATGCTGTAAACGACTGTTCTCTGAATTTTGGAAGTTGGAGTAATACTTGTTTTAATGGAACAAGTATGGGACCAAGTGTAAGATTTAAAGGCATATCCAATACATTTGGTCAAAATTTAGTAAATGGAAATGGATCATCCTCGATTGGAATTGATTGCACGAATGACACTTTAAACATTTTTGACACATGGAATACCCAATCAATGATTTTTGTCGGTTTTATGCCATGGGATGGGTATTGTTTTAACATGGGGGTTGGTAGTCACAAACAAGGTTTTAGATTAGTAATGACAAATCCGGCAAATGGAGCTTTAGGTTATAAATATGGATATATTGACTATTCAATTTCAAGTAATGGTGACATTATTATTCACGGATGGTATTATGAAAACACCTTTAATGTTCCAATTGTTGCTAATTCACAATTAGACTATCCTTATGATGGGAATTGCATTCATTATGATACGGTTACGGTTCAAGACACCATCACCACAACAATTTACGACACAGTAACGGTTACGAACTATACCACTGTTACTGATACATTGATTATCAATGCAACGCTTGGTTTAACCGCACCAAACAATCAAAATACAATTTTGGTTTATCCTAATCCTGCGAGTGATCACATAACCATTGACAACGGAAATTATACTTCAATGGCAGGATATTCCATTAAAATAGAAAATGCTACTGGTCAACAAGTATTTCAATCAATAATAAATCAACCTCAATTTTACGTTGATTTGAGTTCTTGGACAGGAAATGGATTGTATTACATTCATCTCATAGATCCTCAAAACAATACGGTGACTGTTAGAAAGATTGTTTTACAATAGAAGTAATAAAATCACAAATTAAGTCGTCAAAATCAATGGCGACTTTTTTGTTTAGAAAGGATGAAAATTATATTAAAAGTAAGATATGATCCTTAAAACAATCGAAAATAGAGAATGGTTTCCCAGCGAAGTCCACATAAGCAATTCGGTCAATGTGGAAGGTCTTATTTTTCTTTGAAGAGTTGTCAAAGGCCATCTCTCTACAAGTAGCGATCATTATTAAAAACACAACAGAAACAAAAAAAAATAATAAATTTGATAGGAGAAACAAGAAATAGCTTTGAACAGAATAGGGAATAATTTACAAATAACTGAATATGAAAAAAGTAGGTGTAATTTTAAGTGCAGTTGTGATAACTGTAATGATGCTAAGCTCTTGTAGTGAAGACGCATCAAAAGAGAAAAGCGCATCAAAAGAGAAAAGCGCATCAAAAGAGAAAAGCGCATCGAAAGAAGTAACCATCGGAAAACAAGTATGGATGACCGAAAACTTGAATGTGGATAAATTCCGCAATGGAGAGGTTGTTCCGGAAGCAAAGACAGTAGAAGAATGGGAAAAAGCAGGCGAAAACAAACAACCCGCATGGTGCTATTATGATAATGACCCGAAAAATGGAGCGAAATACGGTAAGTTATACAATTGGTATGCGGTAAACAATCCGAGAGGTCTTGCACCAAAGGGTTGGCATGTGCCAACTGATGAAGAATGGACTCAATTAACAGACTATCTGGGTGGAGTTGAAAAAGCAGGTGCTAAGATGAAATCAAAAAATGGATGGTCTGATAATGGCAATGGCACCAACAGTAGTGGCTTCTCAGGTCTTCCGGGCGGTTACCGTTACGACGGTGTCGGCGATGGGGCATTCGACGGCATTGGAGGCTACGGTGTCTGGTGGAGTACTACGGAGAACGTTACACTCAATGCCTGGGACGGCTACGTGAGTTACTACTATGGCGGTATTATCAGGGACGGCAGCACTAAACGCTTTGGGTTCTCTGTTCGTTGCCTCAGGGATTAGAATTTACCTGCCTGTCGGCAGACAGGTTTGATTCATTTGACAATTTGATAATTGGGGTTTGGGGCGAAGCCCCAATTTTTAAAGTGATTTTTTTAATTATCAATCATAAAATGAACTAGTTTTCAGCGTGAATTTTACCTCATCAATAGTAACCTTTAAATTCGTAAGATTTAATATCAATTAGTCCATTTCTTCCTTTAACATTACTATAAACCTCATCAAAAACCCTTTTTTATTGCATCTGGCGAACAATAATAGAATTTAGCTTATAATCACATTGACACCTCATCGAAAGCTCGCCAGATGCAAAATCATAAATTAAAGGTGGTGAGTATTTATTTTGATTTAATTACTTCCTGGGTGGGTTATTTGGTAGTCCCCTTATTGGCTACTTTGGGGGCTCCCTCCCTGGCTCCCTCCCGTATCCGGCCCCATATAGATCGGGTTATTCTGGAAAAAGGGGGTACGGTCCTGAAAATAACCAGAATAACCATTTAATAATTTTCTGGAAAAATTGACCCTTTTTGGAAATCAAGGTCAAAATTCGGAAAAAAATTTTCAGAAGAAATTTAGATATCAAGACAGATAAATAAATGCTAAAACATTGATTTAAGCCAATATCCAAGTAGCCAATGGTGCGGTTTTTCGTTATTAAAAATAAAATCATGTCAATAGCAAAAACAATCATTCGACAAATTATAGCCCTTGACCCCTGGGCTTTACCTGCTTACGGTGCAACTGACTTTTTTAAAATCCCAGAGTGCAATGATTATATGGGAGGTCTAATGTTTACAGTTAATGGATTGAAACATAAGGGAAACGTTTTAATATATCTTAAATGGTCTGATGTTTACAAAATCGTCTTTATGTCAGAAGATGGGTTACCAGTGAAAGAAGAAGATGAGGTTTATTGTGATATGCTCGTTAATGTGTTAAACTACATTGAATATGGCGACAGAATGTCGCACTTTTAACCAATAAAACAATAATTATGACAAAAGAGAACAAAAGAAATCTCTATGATTTTTGTTTCAATATGCATTATCAAAGAGAGATTGTAAGATACACAGAAGATGATGTGATTGAATTTAAAAACAAATATTCCTATTTCTTATCCCCAGAATTAACCAAACAAGAAATCTATTTTGAATTTACTTGTTTTCATCTTCACAAATGGATTAGACGACTTGGATTGAAGTTTACCACAAATGATACAAGAGAATATATGAAAGTGAAGTGGGGGGAGTTTGCTTAATTTGCTTAATTGATTTTATTAAGAATAATTAAGCAAAATCATTAAAAGTCTATCTATTTTTTGGTCAATTTTTGGTCAATTTCACCACCTTAAAAAACAAAACCCCTTGATAATCAAGGGGTTTAACTGTTTCTATGTGATCCCGCTGGGATTCGAACCCAGGGCCCATACATTAAAAGTGTATTGCTCTACCAGCTGAGCTACGGAATCAACTTTTGAGGGTGCAAATATACGCTTATTAATTGGTTTGACAAGAGTTTTTAGGTTGATTTTTTAATATTTTACAGAATATTAATTTAAATAATTGATAAACAGATAATTAAATTATTTCTATATTTTTTTCCCGTACGAATTAAAAATCACCTCATCCGTTAATTCTCTCACCAATTTTATTAATTCAGCTTTGAAAGTTTGCATTTCATACTCTCCTTTTTCTATTAATCTCAATTTCCTTTCCCACTGTCCGGTTAATTCAACACTTTTTAGAAGATCATTCTGAATAGTGTCAATTAAATTTATTCCAGTATCTGTCGCTAAAATATTCTTTTTCTTTTTCTCGATATATCTACGTTTAAAAAGTGTTTCAATAATATTTGCACGCGTTGATGGCCTGCCGATACCATTTAACTTCAGCATATCTCTCATTTCTTCATCTTCCACTAATTTACCTGCTGTTTCCATTGCTCTCAATAAAGTTGCTTCTGTGTATGGTTTTGGAGGAGTAGTTTTACCCTGATGAATAAAAGGTTCATGGGGTCCTGACTCTCCCTCGGTAAATAAAGGAAGTGTTTTTTCTTCATCCATTTTTTTCTCTTCCTCCT
>JBIIHD010000087.1:0-5649 GCA_044236095.1 Crocinitomicaceae bacterium
GTAATGCAATTCAATTGTCATGGAATCAGAAGAAATATGATGTTTTATACAAACCCATTGAAACTGAAAACAAACGTATTTTCATGCCTTGGATTCAAGATGGAAATGGTTATTTGCTAAAGAATGGGGCGTTTGTTTTGAAAGGTTGAGGTTGGCTCATCGAGCGTAGTCTAGATGAGCCCCTTAGTATTTTAAAGTGGACCGAGCGGAGTCGAGGGACAATATTAAACAGTCGAGACAAGCGATTCGAATCAAGTCAAGGGGCACAGCCCCTCAAACAATCCTCCAAATTTTTCTAATTTCAGATGCGGTTAGATTGGATGGATTATAAAATTTCCGAAAGGCTAGTATTCAAAAACGTTAAATGCTATAATTACTACTCATAACATGTTCTAGCTCACTTCTCATTGTACAGAATTTAAATTGGTCTATTAAAAAATAATAAGTGAATTTTTAATATAATTCAAGATATTCATTTCCATCTTTATCTACCCCTTCTTGAAATCCTTTAAAAATTTAAAGAAACTTGCCAAGTTGTGGTTACTGAATAATTATCGCGGGATTGCAAATCCAGCAGAGCAAGGCAAGTCCATAACAAAAAGAAAAAACCGGGACTAGCCCGGTCAATTATATTGAGATTTAAGCTTATGAAATTAATCTCAATAAAAATCTAATGTTTAATTGTTATTTTTTCATTATAAATATTTCCGTCATTTAAAATGATGTTTAATAAATACAATCCTTCTCCTATATTATTAGTTTTGAATTTATTATTGATTCCTGTTAACTCATATATTTTCCCATTTAAATCAACTAAATTAACCTTAGAAATATCTTTTTTTGTATTGATTTGAAATTCTTGAGAAGTTGGATTAGGAAATATGCTGATAACATCATTCGAAATGTCATTAATACTAACCCCACTAAACGGCGCAATCGGATTTCCTTGATTAAAAGTGAGTTTATTCGTTGTTCGTATAAGTGTTTTTCCATTGTTGTTCCCAAATAAAAAGAAACCGCCATGAGTTGCTAGATATATATCAAATGAATAAATAGAACTTAGGTTATAATCAAAAACAAAATCAAATTGAGGGCTCGAATTAGTTGTTCCTGCTGGAATCGGCTGAGGCTGTCCAAATGAATAATTCCAAACACTATTATTATATACTAGACCGGACGAGCCGTTGATATTATTCCAAATGTTAATACCTGAGTAATTATCTAAATTCAAGAAATAACCTTTAACTAGTGAAGCGTCAAATTCTGAAGTATTATTTAACAATGGTAACACTTCGACAGTTTCATTCGGTTCAGTAATCTGATCCCCATCTCCTTGACTATCTGGATTACTATCATCATCAATACTATAACTAGAAACTGTAAATGGTTTAACAGGAATTGGAACACAAGGGGTAACATATTCAATTCCATTTTCAATTACAATAAAATCAACGTATGCAGTATAACTTGTAGTTACTGAATTACTTACTATTATTTCAAATTCATCAGTCGACCATCCTTCACTATTCCAACCAACATTGTTTAACCCAGATAAACTATCTATCAACTGAATGTTTGGATCAGATGTTGAAATCCTACATTGACCAGATACGATAGATTGTCCATTTTGCTTGTTGTTTTTACAATTAATTTTGAATCTTATCGGTTTCCCAATATCAAGAAAATTACTTGGATTATTTGGGTTTGCACTTAATGAAGACGGAAGATTATAACCTGTCGCGCCCATTTGGGTGGTTGCTGTGTTAGAACTGTAAAATGCCATATTGGTTAAATACACTTCATTATCTACTTGACATGGATAGTTGAAAACAAAGTTGTCAAGATAGAGCTTAGAACCTACAACTTGAGTTCCATTTAAAGAATAGGATGAGATACATTGAATATAGACCTTTGAGATAACTCCAGGGGCATAATCAATAATTGGAATAGTAACATTTTGCCAACTATTTACATTGTTGATCCATTCTTGATATGCATATTTGATTATATTGTCAGATGCGTCTCTAAATTCTATATAGACATAAGCTGTATCACCTGTTTGAATTTGCGGCTTTACATCTAAGTTTAATGATAGTGGTACTTCCCCAGAAAATGACTCTAATCTGGATAATTGCCCATAGATTTTTGTGAATCCCATACTGATTAAAGTTTGACCTACCGCGGCTTTTGTCTCAAGTAAAACAGAATTTCCAGACCCACCTGAAGCTTGAGCTCCTGAAATTTTTATAGTTGTTATAGGTTCAACATCAGGCCCCAAAACCATTGGGTCAGCTAGATAATTATTTGTTCCAAAAGATGTGTTTCCTGGTGACATATTTGGATCTAACCACTGCGAAGGTTGATCGCAAAAACTCAAACTTTGCCATAATTCCAAATCACCATTTGAAATTTGCTGCTGCCCAAAGCAGACAACAGAACTTAACACTAAAACTGAAAGTATTATTTTTTTCATAATTAAATTGTTTTTTGCAACTACCCGTTGCATGTGGGTTTATAAAATTCTCGTAATTGATTGGTAACTTCTTTCAGTTCCACTCTTGTTCTATTTAGATTTTTTTCTTCTTTGAACCAGTAAAAAGTGAAATCACATAGAAAATCATTGGTTTGAAATGAATTCCAATTTTTATCTGCAAATCGTACTCTATTAGCGGATGTCAGAAAACCATTATCATTAATTTCTCCATGAAAAACAGGATAATTCACACAATTTTGGTGGGCATCAAATGCAGTTTGGGTAAAACCGATCTGCTTTCCCCGCATGGTTATTGATGCCAATTCCTTAATCCACCTTTGAGTGCGAACATCATTGATTAGCTTGCTTGAGTGAAAATATCCGATATATACCAATTCTTCTTTGTAATACAAAAAGTAAATGCCCGGTCCGGAAAAATCCAAGGTTTTTTTGTCCTTTAAAACAAAATCCAAATTCAACGGAAATACCACGTTTGTATCTACAATAAGATCAAAAAGTTCGTCCGCTTTGAATTTGTGTTCCATCAATTACACTTTTGCTTTACAAAGGTAGGTTTCAATTAAATTTATATAAGTATTTAAAATTCCTATATTGAATTAAATATTCTATATTTGAACTAATAATTCTTTTTTGTATGATAAAACAACCTGAAATTAAATTGAAACAACTCCGTGAGCTTAAGAATTTTACACAAGAGTACGTTGCTCAGCAACTTGGTTTAACTACTCGAGCCTATTCCAAAATTGAAAGTGGTGAAACTCAACTCACCATCAACCGCCTCAACGAAATATCCAAAATTCTTGGCGTAGATCCCATTGAAGCGATGGGGTTTGATCATCAGAATATTTTTAATAATTGTAATCAAGAAGGTAATTACAATACAATCGGTTCTTCCACCCAGCAAATGCCTGATAAACTTATTGAGCAATACGAGGGCAGAATTCGGCACTTGGAGGATGAGATTTTGTTTTTGAGGGCTTTAGTGAAGTAGTTCTCGACAAGCTCGAACTACAATCGACAAGCTCGAACTACAATCGACAGGCTTGTCTCGACAAGCTCAACAAGCTTACTGAGTTTTACATACCGAGTTAATCGAGGTATATCGAAGTAAGCTTTGTGATTTCAATTATTTTTCGTAAATTCAAGTATGTCAGAACCAACGATGTATATTTTAAAATGTGCGAATAATAAGTATTATACAGGAAGCACTAAAAATTTAGAAAGAAGACTGAGACAACACCAAACAGGTCAAGGAGCGAATTTTACCAAGAAACACTTACCCGTTGAGTTAGTATATTTTGAGACTTTTCCGAGAATAGATTGGGCTTTCTATCGCGAAAAACAAATACAAGGTTGGAGTCACAGTAAAAAGGAAGCGTTGATTCAGGGAGATTTTGAAAAGCTCAGGGGAATTGTCGAGGAGTAAAAACAGCTGATTTTCGGCAGGCTCAATCAGCACGACAGGCTAGAACGACAATGGACTGACTCGAACTACAATCAGCTCGATAAGCTTGTTGAGTTTGTCGAAACAAGCTTAATGAATAACATTGAATTTTCCTAATAGAAATTCAAAGTACTATTTTGAGTTACTGTTGTAGAATTCGGAATTGTAAATTTAGCTTGAGTCCAGCTTGGCGGACCAAATGATCCCATAGCGTTATTGGAAAAAGCAAATCCTTCGGTAGGAATATTCAACCAATTTTGATCTAGGTTTTGATTATCATTTTCATCGTGGAAAATAGCGAAAGCATAATCTCCCGGTACAATACTATCCAAGGTAATTACCATATTATTTCCGGTACATGGCAAAAATAATTCTCTTATTGCTTGATTTGGATCGTTAAAACTCCCAGAACTATTGTAGAGCGCAACGTTCACTTTTCCATTCGTGTTTTGCATCCCACTTAGATTAATCACCAATGAAGATAAGGTGTCTAAATTTGTATTATTACCCCCTGTTGTATCCTGCGGATTAGGAACGGGATCGGGTTGTGGTGTTTTATTTTTTTTCTTGCAGGACTCTGTTGCAATAATTAGAAGGAATAAAAGTGATAAAACAGCAATTTTTTTCATGCAAGGAATATAGAATTTGTTTAAATATAAGAATAAAATTCTTAGACAAATCAAACAGGTTTATTTTTTACATTTCTAAATTTTAAATGGAATGTGGTTTGACTATCGTTTGACTCTACAGAAATAAGGCCTCCAAATGACTCGATGCTTTGCTTTAAAATACTTAATCCAAGCCCACGGTGATCCTTTTTATTTTTCGTAGTAAAAAATCTATCAAAAATTTTATCCAAATTATCTATGCTAATTTTGGGTCCATTATTTGAAATACTAATCGTTTGAAAATCGTCTTGTTGTGTTGAATTAAAACAAATTTCTTTTCTGTTTTTAGAATTTTCAAAAGCTTCCATTGCATTTTGAATCAATATTGTAAACATTTGAATAAGTTGTTTTTCGTCAATGAAAATAGAAAGATCCCGTGAAACATTATTAGCTATTTGTATATTCGATTCGCGAAGTTTTGGATTTAACTCTGTAATTTGTTTAATTAATTGAGCAATTTTGACCTCTTGAATGACGATAGCCTTACTTTGATTCTCTGCTAATTGATTTAACTCACCAACAACTACTTTTGAAGTGGAAATAGCTTTATGAATCGCATTATCAATTAGATTTGACTTTCGACTCATATCCAAATAATCCAAAATCTCTTTCGGATTTTCGGTTTTAACAATTTGATCTAAAAATTCATTTAACTTTTCCTCTAGATTCCAATGAGATACCATTAAAGCAACTTGTGTAGGGTCGCCTAATTGTATTAATTTTTTTTCGATACAATAATTGTATACATCATTCGCTTCTTTACGTTTTTTAAAACCACTTTCGTGCTCCACACTTCGGCAAATAACATTACTCCAAAGTTCAATAAACTTAGAGTCATTAATTGAAAAGGAATCCAGGACGCGTTGATTTTGTTTATTAACGAGCGTTTTTAACTCGTTTTTTCCGGCGTTTATTACTCCAAGCGGAGTATTTAATTCATGAGCTACAGTTGCAATTGTTTGATAAAAAATGGATTGTTTTTCAAGGTCAACGATTTGATTATTGAGTAATTGATTCTTTTTCGAAATTACATTCGCCTTTTT
>JBIIHD010000089.1:0-5604 GCA_044236095.1 Crocinitomicaceae bacterium
GGAGAAAGTTTATTTATGACGGCCTACACTCATACAGGGACGGGAAAAGCACGAGTAGCGTTTGCTTCGCCTTATCCGGGAAAAATTATTCCTATTGATCTTCAGCAATATAACGGTAAAATTGTTTGTCAGAAAGATTCTTTTTTATGTGCGGCAAAAGGAGTTGCTGTAGGGATTGAATTTCAGCGAAAATTAGGAACCGGTTTGTTCGGTGGTGAAGGTTTTATCATGCAAAAATTGGAAGGAGATGGAATGGCCTTTTGTCATGCCGGAGGACACGTAATGAGCAGAAAACTGAATCCGGGAGAGGTGTTACGAGTTGATACAGGCTGTATTGTGGCTTACACACAAGACGTTGATTATGACATTCAATTTGTGGGAGGCATTAAAAACACTCTTTTCGGAGGAGAAGGAGTTTTCTTTGCAACGTTAAAAGGCCCTGGAGAGGTTTGGCTTCAAACACTACCTATTTCTAGACTTGCTTCACGAATTTTAGCTTATGGTACTACACAACGAAAAGAAGAGGGAAGCATTCTTGGCGGACTAGGAAATTTGTTGGACGGAGACGGAAGGTAATTAATTACGTTATTTCTCAATAAAGAAATTAAAACTATTCATTCACACGAATAAACTCAATGGAATGCTGATTGAATAAATCCGGTTGCTCAATATTCACTACGTGACCGCAATTTTCAATTACCTTCAGTAAAGTAGCCGTGTTTTTCTGAACAATTTCACGAACCGGAGGTAAGAATAAATGATCCTCACTTCCCATAATATACAGCGTGGGAATCGAAATTTGGTGGTATTCTAACTTGGCGAGATAAGACGTTAAACGAGCAGTTAATTTAAACCATCTCCCAAATTCCTTTGCCATTAGTTTTTGCGCCTCACGCACAAAAAGTAACCGAGATTGTTTGTGGTTCTTTTTTGGCATAATGATTCTGGCAAATAAAGCATAAAGACTCATGTAAGGTATAAATGGGTTTAAGATTCTACCTAAACGTAGTAAAATCCGCGACTTGAAAGTCAACTTGGTTACCGCGCCAGAATAAATCATTGTTTTAACCACTTCGGGATTTGTAAGTGCAATTTGTTGAATGATAATCGTTCCCATAGAAACACCAACAAAATGTGCTTGAGGAATTTGCTCAGTTCTTAGCGTCAAAAGAACATCGTTTGCTAACATTTCAAAAGAATATTTTTTATCTGTCGCATGATGTTTTGACTTTCCATGTCCTCGTAAGTCAATCAACAACACATTAAAATGCTCCGAAAAGTCTTTTACTTGTTTGAACCAAATGGACGAGCTACCTCCTGCACCGTGAATAAATACAATCCAATCTTTGTTTACAGGGTGTTCCAAACGTTTAACGTGCAACATAAAAATAAAAAAGCGTCTTCCGGAAATGAAAGACGCTTTAAAGGTATAAATTAATTCGTTACTTCTTATCGTTTACTTCTTCAAAGTCAACATCCGTAACTTCATCTTGTGGATTTCCACTTGGTTCATTTGGAGCTCCTGCTTCACCACCGGCATTTGATGCATTATACATGTCTTGTGATGCTGCTTGGAAAACTGTTTCTAATTTCTCTAGCGCAGCTTCCAAGTTGTCCATGTTTTTCGCCTCATATTGCGTTTTCAACTCAGCCAATGCGTCGTCAATCGGTTGTTTTTTATCCGCTGGGATTTTATCACCAAACTCTTTCAATTGTTTTTCTGTTTGGAAAATCACGGAGTCTGCTTTATTTAACAATTCTGCTTCGTGTTGCTTTTTCTTATCTTCTTCCGCATTCAACTCGGCTTCACGTTTCATTTTTTCGATTTCCTCCTGACTTAAACCTGATGACGATTCAATTCGGATTTTCTGCTCCTTACCAGTTCCTTTATCTTTAGCGCTTACGTTGATGATTCCGTTAGCATCTAAGTCAAAAGTCACTTCGATTTGTGGAACACCTCGTTGGGCTGATGGAATACCGTCCAAGTGGAATCGTCCGATTGTCCGATTATCTTTTGCCATTGGACGCTCTCCCTGTAGTACATGAATTTCAACAGATGGCTGATTGTCGCTCGCTGTAGAAAAAACTTCACTTTTCTTCGTTGGAATAGTTGTATTGGCATCAATCAACTTAGTGAAAACACCCCCCATTGTTTCGATACCCAAAGAAAGGGGTGTTACGTCTAACAAAAGAACGTCTTTCACTTCTCCCGTCAAAACACCACCTTGAATTGCCGCTCCAATTGCAACAACCTCATCTGGATTTACTCCTTTACTTGGTGATTTTCCAAAGAATTTCTCAACAGCTTCTTGCACAGCAGGAATACGCGTTGAACCACCAACTAAGATTATTTCATTAATATCATTTACAGATAACCCTGCGTTTTTCAAGGCTGATTTACAAGGATCAATAGTTCTATTAACTAAATCAGCTACTAGCTGTTCAAACTTAGCTTTAGTCAAAGAACGAACTAAGTGCTTTGGAATTCCATCAACCGGCATGATATACGGCAAATTGATTTCCGAAGAAGTGGTGCTTGAAAGTTCAATTTTCGCTTTTTCAGCAGCTTCTTTCAAACGCTGTAAAGCCATTGGATCTTTACTCAAATCCAGACCACCGTTCTCGTCTTTGAATTCTTGAACCAACCAATCAATGATTTTTTGGTCAAAATCATCTCCACCTAAATGCGTATCTCCATCTGTTGAAAGAACTTCAAAAACTCCATCACCCAATTCCAAGATAGAAACGTCATGTGTACCACCACCACAGTCGAAAACAACAATTTTCATATCTGAACTTTTCTTATCAAGTCCGTATGCTAATGCTGCTGCAGTAGGTTCGTTGATGATTCGCTTAACTTGTAATCCTGCAATTTCTCCTGCTTCTTTAGTTGCTTGACGTTGAGCATCGTTAAAGTAAGCTGGAACTGTGATAACAGCCTCGGTAACTTCTTGTCCCAAATAATCTTCAGCTGTTTTTTTCATTTTTTGTAAAATGATTGCTGAAATTTCTTGAGGCGTGTAATTTCTATCGTCTATTTTAACGCGTGGAGTGTTGTTGTCTCCTTTTACTACTTCGTATGGAACGCGTTCCGCTTCCATTCTTGTTTCGTCGTATGAGTTACCCATGAATCGTTTAATTGAATAAATCGTTTTCGTTGGGTTTGTGATTGCTTGACGCTTAGCTGGATCACCTACTTTTCTTTCGCCACCATCAACAAATGCGACAACAGACGGTGTTGTTCTTTTTCCTTCTGCATTTGCGATAACTACTGGCTCATTTCCTTCCATGACTGAAACACACGAGTTTGTTGTTCCTAAGTCAATTCCTATTATTTTTCCCATGTTAATTGTTTTTCAAAATTTGACAACCTGGCAAGTCAATTTATATGCCATCAGATTTCAACTTTAAAAAAATGACAAAAGATTAAAAAAGAGCCTGAAAAGCTGTCAATTCGTCAGAAAAACATGACAATTTAATGTGCTTCTAGCCAATTATTTGCCAACTCCATTTCCACTTCCATAGGAACAACTAACTTAACAGCTTTCTCCATTGCTTCTTTAACCAGCACTTGCATTAAAAGTTTTTCAGAAATATGAACATCAAAAACTAATTCATCGTGTACTTGCAAAATCATTTTAGATTTCACGCCTTCTTTCTTCATAGATTTGTAAACAGAAATCATCGCCATTTTAATAATATCAGCTGCAGAACCTTGAATCGGTGCGTTGATTGCATTTCTTTCGGCAAAACCTCGAACCACAGCATTAGCAGAATTGATGTCCGGTAAATACCTTCTGCGTTTCATGATTGTTTCAACAAAGCCTTTTTCACGCGCGACATGAATAATCGAATCCATATACGATTTCAACTGACCAAATTGTTCAAAATAACTATCGATAATCGTTTTTGCTTCTGTTCGTGAAATATTCAATGCTTGTGACAATCCGAAAGCAGATTGACCGTAAATAATGCCAAAATTAACTGCTTTTGCAGCACTTCTTTGATCACGGGTTACTGAATCAAAAGGAACATTAAAAACTTTAGCTGCTGTTGCTGTGTGAATATCCATCCCTTGTTGAAACGCTTGGATCATATTTTTATCCCCACTTAATGCTGCAATGATACGTAATTCAATTTGAGAATAATCTGCAGACATAATTTGATATTCTGAAGAACGTGGAACGAACGCTTTACGTATTTCTTTCCCTTTTTCTGATCGAATAGGTATGTTCTGTAAATTCGGATTGTTTGAACTCAGACGACCGGTTGCAGTAACGGTTTGCATAAAATTGGTGTGAATTCTCCCATCTACTTTGTCGCACATGGTTGGAAGCGGATCCACATAGGTGCTTTTCAGTTTTCGCAATTGTCGGAATTCTAATATGAGCGGTACAATGGGGTGGTCTTTTTCATGTTTTACCAATACATCTTCAGACGTTGCATATTGACCGGTTTTGGTTTTTTTTGCTTTACTTGAAATTTTTAAATGATCGAAAAGAACTTCTCCAAGTTGTTTAGGAGAATCTACGTTGAAATCAACTCCGGCAAGGGATTTTATTTCAGTATCTAATTTAAGTAGGGTGCTTTCTAATTCTTTTGAATAATCTTGAAGCGCTTTTACATCAATGGCAATACCTTCTTCTTCCATATCTTTCAACACTTCAATTAGCGGCATTTCCATAGTGTAAAACAAGTCTTTTAAATGTTCTTTTTGAATTTCCGGTTCAAGAATTTGCTTTAATTGAAAGGTTATATCCGCATCTTCACTGGCATAATCAGCAACTTCTTCTGGGGCTAAGTCACGCATGTTTCCTTGACCCTTGCCCTTTTTACCGATCAATGTTTCAATAGAAATTGGCTGATAACCTAAATAATGATTTGCCATATAATCCATCCCCTGTTTAGATTCTGGATTTATCAAGTATTGGGCAATCATCGTATCGAATGTTGGTGCAGAGACCGTAATTCCATAACGATTCAGAACCTTCAAATCATATTTGATATTGTGTGCGATTTTTTCGATTGATTTTGATTCAAAAAAAAGTTTGAATTCTTCCACGATTTTTTTCGCTTCTTCGAAATTATCAGGAACAGATACATAGAATCCTTCACGCGCTTTGTAAGAAAATGAAAAACCAACTAAATCAGCATGCAAGGCGTCAATATCTGTAGTTTCTGTATCAAAACAAACTTGATTTTGTTTGAGTAATAATTCCAACAGCTCCTTTCTTTCAGCCACAGTGGAAATCAGATGGTAACTTGGTTTTTCTGTTGCAATAGTTTTGTAGGATGCTGTTTCAATTGGCTCTTGTGGCTCAAGCATACTTTGTGCGCCGAATAAATCTAATTGATTTTCAGCATGTGGAACCGATGTGCTTTTAGTTGAGGATGAAACAACTATTTCTTCCCCGATAATTCTCTTAGCAAGTGTCACAAATTCAAGTTCTGAAAAAACCTCTCTGATTTTATCGGCATCAACAGGTTCTAAAAGCAATGCTTTCTCGTCGAATTCAATTTCAACATCAGTAATGATAGTAGCAAGCATTTTTGATACTCGGCCTTGCTCCGCAAAATTTCGTACGTTTTCTTGTTGCTTTCCTT
>JBIIHD010000090.1:0-5601 GCA_044236095.1 Crocinitomicaceae bacterium
TTTCGATTTTAAGAACTCAGGAGTTTCTTTTAATTCTTCTAATCCTTTCCAATATTTTCTTGTCATTTTCATTCTATATTAATAGGAACGCTTTTTTAAACTTTTAATAGTGACATTTCGCACACTCCCATCCACCAAGCTCACTAACGGTAACTTTATTGTCTTTTAAATACTTTTTGTATAATGATTTATCATTGTTTAATAACCTTTTATGAATTTCATCATAATAACCATCTTTCTTATCAGACAATGGCCCTTTGGATATTTCCTTCTTATCATGACATTCGATACACCAACCCATAGTCAATGTGGCTTTCGATAATTTAATATTCCCCTCAACTTTATTCAATTCTGAAACTGGCTGAACTTTAGCCGTTTCCTTCATTTTAGTCATGTCTCCATGACACTGTTTACAGTCAACACCTCCCACTACAACGTGCTGTGAGTGATTAAAGTAGACATGATCAGGTAGTACATGCACTTTATTCCAAACAATCGGATTAGTTGGGTTTTTGTATTCACCTTTCTCCTTGTCATAACCTGCAGCTGCATAAATCTTCTTTATTTCAGCTTCAAAAGGTTTTCCTGCACCATCAATCTGTTTGTGGCAATTCATACAAACATTGACTGACGGAATTCCTGCCGATTTCGACTTCGTTACAGAACTGTGGCAATATTTACAGTCAATACCATTAACACCAGCATGCACACTGTGAGGGAATTTAATTGGCTGTGATGGCTGATATGCCTCAGTAACACCAATTGAATATAAACTTTGAAAAACCAAGACCAAAACTGAAATTACAACAACTAAAGTTGCTAATCCAACCGGAAGTCTATATTTCCAAGCGACTGATTTCAACTCCGACAAGTAGGTCTCATGATCCTTAACAGGCAATCCTTCACTTTCTCTTACAGCATTATTTAGTTGTCTTCTAACGCCACCAACTGCCAATATAACTGTTACAAAAATAACCCCAAGTAATATCCATGTCCAGCTATTACCTTTAGACTCTTCTGAATCGCCTTCTTTTCCACCAGCGTCGGTTTTAGATTTGTCTGCCCCTCCACCAGCACTTGGTTCTGGCTGTGCGTCCACATAGTCTAAAATAGCATCAATTTGATTATCCTGAAGCTCAGGAAATTTTGACATCGCAGTTGATTTAACGGCTGAAACTTGATCAGCGTACGGATCTTTTGCTTTGGCCTCTTCCCAATTTCTCACCCATGTATAAATCGAACCATCTTTTGCACCACCATCAGCCCATTTATTTCGAACTTTAAACAGCTTTGGACCTGTACCATCTTTATGAGGATTGTGACAACTGGCACACTTGGCTTTAAACAATGATCCACCATTAATTTTTTGGGCTTTAGTTGAGTCTTGAGCTTTTGCAGAGGATACAACGGTTAATAATGCTAATACAATTAAACCGTAACTCAATTTTTTAATTTTTCTAAGCATCTGATTTATAGATATTTCTCCAATTTCTAATAATTTTTAACCTAATTTTTGTTGCTTCAAAATACTTTTAGGCGAAGGCAAAATTATAAGATTGTTCGTATTTTATGACAAAATGATGACAAATTTCTTTGGTTTTTGTGTAATTTAAATTAATTCTAAATAAGCAAATTTATTTTCTTTTTGTGTTACATTTTTTAAAAGCATAAATTATTAATAACTTTGTATAAAAAGTTGATTTTATGAAACTATTGTTTTTTCTAATACTATTTTCTGGCATATTTTCTTTCTCATTTTCTCAAACAAGAGTTTTTGCCGATGGAAGAATTTCTGGTTTAGTTGCTAGCAAAAGTAATTTGGTATACCAAGGTTTTCGACTACATATTTCTTCAAGTCGCGATCAAGCAGTAATCCAATCTCACAGGAGAACTTTCGTCTCTGAATTTCCCGGCATTGATACATATGTAGATTTCAGTTTGCCAAATTATTTTTTTAGTGCCGGTAATTTTAGGACTCGAACAGAAGCTGAGGCTGTTCTTGATAAGCTATCTAGTCGTTTTCCCGCAGCAAAAATTAAATCTGAAACAATTGAACTACCTCGTATTGACTGAAAAACAATGGTTTCTAAATAATATGCCATTTTCATGCAGTCAAATAAATTAAATAAACATTCCTCGAAAAGTTCAGTACCTTATGAAAAATTAATTCTTCAGTTAATTTCAAATTACAAGCGTAAAACCTTGTCGCATAGTCAAATTTGCGGACTTTTAAAGATCAAAGAAAAACCTATTAAAAAGGTGATTTTCGACAAACTTGTTGAACTGTCAAAATCAGGACGTATAAAACGAGTTGGTCACTCTGAGTTTTCGTTGACTGGGAATGAAAAATTACTTCAAGGAAAGTTGTCGATTGTAAATAGCGGAGTAGGTTTCGTTTCTCTAAAAGATGGTACGAAGGATGTTTTTATTTCTCCAAACAACTTGGGAAATGCAATGGATGGTGATGATGTAGAAATTATTATTTTAAAGTCAAGTGGAAAGCGGATTGAAGGTGAAGTTAGACATGTTTTAAAAAGAGAACGAACACATGTTGTGGGCCGAATTAGATTCAATACCAAGCAACCGCGAATGATTCCAGATAATCCAAGACTTGGTGGTGAAATTTTAATTGAAGAAGATAAACTACTTGGTGCAAAGCATGGAGATAAAGTTTTAGCGAAAATTGTTCATTGGCCTGAAAACGGAAAATTATGGGGTGAAGTTTCAGATGTACTTTCTGGAAAAACTAACCATGATGTGGAAATGATATCTATACTTTGCTACAATGGTATTCCCTTTGAATTTCCAGACGAAGTGATTCAACAAGCAGAATTGACAAATACTGAAATTCGAGAAGAAGAATTAAAAAATCGAAGAGATTTCAAAGGTATTACCACATTTACTATTGATCCTGTTGATGCAAAAGATTTTGATGATGCGTTGTCTTTTCAAAATCTAGAGAATGGAAATATCGAAGTTGGAATTCATATAGCAGATGTTGGTCATTACGTTCAAATCGGAAGTGCACTTGATAAAGAGGCTCAAAAAAGAGGGAATTCAGTTTACCTAGCTGATCGAGTGATTCCAATGTTACCTGAACAACTCTCTAACATTGCATGCTCTCTTCGACCGCTAGAAGACAAATATTGTTTTTCAGTTGTTTTGGAATTTGATTCTAATTATACTATTGTTAACGAATGGTTTGGTAAAACGAGAATTTTTTCGAATCATCGATTTACTTATGAAGAAGCCCAAGATATTATTGAAAAGAAAGAAGGCTTATATTCGAAAGAAATCTTGAAACTTGATGCTATTGCAAAATTTTACCGTTCAAAAAGACTTGTTAAAGGAGCGTTAGATATAGAATCCGAAGAAATCAGATTTAAATTTAACCCAAACGGAGAACCATCCGAAGTTGTAATTAAAAGATCGAAAGACGCTCATAAACTTATTGAAGAATTTATGCTACTTGCGAATAAGAAAGTAGCAGAATTTATTGGTAAACCAAGAAAAAACCATCAAGTTCCAACGTCAGTATATAGAATACATGACCTTCCAGATCCCGCAAAAATTGATCAATTAAAAGTGTTTTTAGATAAATTTGATTTGACATTAAATTCATTCGACCCAAAACATATTGCAAAAAGTTTGAATAAACTTTTTGATCAAATTAAAGGAAATGCAGAGGCCGGATTTGTACAGTCGTTAGCAATTCGAACTATGGCTAAGGCCGCCTACGATATTGAAAATATTGGACATTACGGATTATCGTTTGAATATTACAGTCATTTCACCTCGCCAATAAGAAGATATGCCGATCTTTTAATCCATCGAATTCTTTTCGACGAATTAACAACCAAAAAACATCATTATCAAAATGAAAATTTACAAACTATTTGCAAGCATATTTCGAAAACGGAACGAAAAGCAGCTGATGCTGAAAGAGAATCTGCTAAATACTTTCAAACTTTATTTGTAGAAGATAATGTTGGAGAGGAATTTACTGGAATTATAACCGGAATTGCAGATCATGGATTATTTGTCAGAATGGATCAAAACCTTTGTGAAGGAATGGTTCCTATTCAGGATATACCTGGTGATCGGTTTTATTTTGATCAGGATAGATTTCGAATTATTGGTGCCAGAACGAAAAAAGAATATAATTTCGGAGATGTGGTAAAAGTTAAGATTATTGAAGTTAAACCACAAAAACGACAAATTGACTTAGAACTAATTTAATTATCCATGTTCTTCAAGAAAAATGCATCTGTAAAAAAACCGGAAATTGAATTTCAATTTGTTCCTACAGAAATTAAGGACTATCCTGCGAAAATTGTTTTAGCTTGGACAAAAGCAATTGATGGAGAAGAACAATTTCTATTTTGGCTTAAGGAAAATGGTTATCCTGAATTAGTTATGGCTACCTACGCTATTTATTTAAAGGATGACGCTCGAGATTGGCTCATGAAAAATGGATTCCCACACCTAATGGCCTTAATAAATGCGGCTGAAGGAAACAAAAAAGCACAGTCGTGGCTTTTAGCTAATAAATTAGAGTTATACTTTTATATGGCTATGGCAATTGAGGATGAACAAATGGGATGGAAATGGATCAAGGAAAATGCTGGAATTGAAATTTTTATTCTTACAAAATCAATTAAAATTATCAAGGATAAAATTGAGGAGAATCACAATGACATTCACTCCTACGGAAGAGATTACTAATTCTTGAAACCTTTAAATCTAGGATCCGTTTTTTACTTTTTGATTAATTTTTACTAACTTGACTTGTTTTGAACAACGTTTATCCTTTTCAAGCGTTATAGTTAAATATGAGATCTTACAGACTCTTAGTTATATTGATACTGTCAATCTCTCATTTGGGAGGGGCTCAATTGAATACGAGTGTCTCTATGTCTCCTTTATCGCTCGTTCAAAATGTACTGCTTGGTCCAGGTGTATCTGTCTCCAACATAACATTCAACGGAAGCCCTTCGGCAATTGGCTCATTTACAGCAAATGGAACGAATTTAGGGATAAATCAAGGTATTGTTATGACCACAGGTACTGTTTTAAACACGGGTGCCGGACCTCAAGGGCCGAATAATCAAGCTGGTGCCGGAGTAGACAACAATGCAGGAGGATCAGCACTTTTAACCAACCTAATCAATGGCACGCAAACATATAATGCTGCAATTTTAGAATTTGATTTTATTCCCTATTCAGATACCGTGAAATTTAAATATGTCTTTGGCTCAGATGAATATCCTGAATTTGCTCCCCCAAACAGCTCGGGATTTAATGACGTATTTGGTTTTTTCATTTCTGGTCCTGGCATCTTGGGAATACAGAATATAGCAAAATTGCCCTCTAATGGGAGTATAGTTTCTATAAATAATGTGAATGCAATAACAAATTCTTCTTTTTACAATTTTAATGGAGACGGAAACAGCGCTCCTTACAATTCAAACACTTCATACATACAATATGACGGATTCACAGATGTTTTGGACGCAGTAGCTAAAGTTCAATGTGGTCAGATATATCATTTAGCGCTGGCAATTGCAGACGTTGGTGATGGCGCTTGGGATTCAGGAATTT
>JBIIHD010000091.1:0-5572 GCA_044236095.1 Crocinitomicaceae bacterium
TTTTTGCCAATCGCGTGTGAACAACATGTTTTGTTCCGATTTGATTCATTACAGTGGTATTTTTATTTTGTAATGCTCGGAGTAAAAAAATATCATCACCACTCGAAGATTCAAAATAAGTTGAGTCAGAAACAGTCTCCAAATACTTTGATTTCTGATATAACAAATTCGCTCCACTAGCTAAAATTGGTCGTTTCCAACCCGAAATTCCATAGTTCATGTAATTTGCTAAATGAACATCTTGCTGAAAAAAGGATCCAAAATAGCTTTGTGAAAAATAGCAAACCGGTAAAATATGCATATCCGCTTCAGGCAAGTTTTCCAGACGTTGAAAATAATCGATATCAAATTGTATATCAGCATCTAAAGTCAAAATATACTTTGTTTTACTACGATAAACACCAAACTCAATCGCACGTTTCTTTCCCTTCAATTCTGGTGGTAAATCAATAATTTTGAATCCATAGTCACCGAGTTCATTCATAATAATTCGAGAGGTTTCATCAGTTGAATGATCGTTCACGAAAATAAACTGATAAGGTAATCGAATAGATTTTTTAATAGATTCCAGTATTGGCAATATCCGTTGACTTTCATTTCTAAACGGAACGATGACTGTAATATCTGTTAAATCAAGATATGCATCTGGATTATTCAGTATTAATTTCCTTTTTAATCGAGAATACCCTCCAAATAAAACGACAGACAAAAAACCTGAATAAATCAATAAATAAAGAAAAATAATAGATTTCATTGCTCCAATCTTGAATTTTTCCAGACAAAAAGCCAAGCTATAAAAACAGGAATGAAACCATTTATTAACCAAATGCAAAAGGAAGCGGTCACCACTGGAAATAGGGGAAAAGATCCTAATTGAAAAATCGCGGCTGTGATTGTTTCTCGAACCGCTAATTTACCCAAAATCAAAGAGGGTGATGCCGTTACAGCCAAATAACTCAACCAAATCCACAAGAACAAATCAACCTTTGCCGGAATTCCGAAAAATAATAATAAGCAATAGAATTGAGTTGTAAAAATCAGCATTCTAAGCAAGCTTACGAGGGAAATTTGAACGATGAAATACTTTAATTCCGAACGATTTATCTCTGCAGAATCATACATAGAAAATTTCCTCGACAAGAATTTTTGAAATTTTTGCGAAAAAAATAATACTATCCCAACCAACAAAACAACCAATAAGAAAATGATTGGAATGCCATTACCAATTTTCAGTAAGAATATCGAAATCAAGCCAAAAAGGGCCGTAATGAAAAACTGAATAGAATTTGTTAATGATATCCAGGCAGCCAAAGACATTCTTTGATTTGACTCAAAATAACCGATCCTTCCAATAAAATTTGATGGTATTCCAGGGATAAGAAAATCTGAAATCATTCCAGAGGCAAAAGAGATCCTCTTTTTTTCAGTTGGTAATTTCAAAAAAATCAATAGTTTTCCCCATTTCAAATATTCCATCAACCAATTTAATGGAACCAATAACAGAGCAAAGAAAAAATAATAGAAGTGTGAAAATGAAACAGAAGAATACTTGAAATCTTTTAACTGAAAATATAAAATACCAAGAAAAACTAACAAAAAAACGAAATGAATATTCCTTTTGCCGCGAGTTGTCCAAAGAGCAGGAGATTTCAAAATCATAAAAACAAATATAAAGAAAGCAAAACACAAATGATATGATTCGAGCAGCTTACATGGAGAAGTTAAGCAGAAATGTCAAATCCATAAAGAAAAATCAACATGATTAAAACTTCAAATGCTTCACGGAAATCCCTGTGTTTTGTAATTCTTTCAAAGAATCAATTCCAATGCGTAAATGATCTGATACAAATTCTTCGGAAACCTTTTGATCGCTTTTTTCCGTTTTAACCCCCTCAGGTGTCATGGGTTGATCACTTACCAATAGCAATGCTCCAACTGGAATTTCATTCGCAAAACCAACTGTAAAAATCGTTGCTGTTTCCATATCAATAGCCATGGCTCGAATGGATTTCAAATATTCTTTGAATTTTTCATCGTGCTCCCATACTCTGCGATTTGTAGTATAAACTGTTCCCGTCCAATAATCTCTACCACGAAGACGAATGGTGTAAGAAATCGCTTTTTGCAAATTAAACGAAGGTAAGGCAGGAACCTCAGGCGGAAAATAATCGTTAGAAGTTCCTTCTCCGCGAATGGCTGCAATGGGTAAAATCAAATCACCAACCTGACTCTTCTTTTTTAATCCTCCACATTTTCCGAGAAAAAGGACAGCCTTTGGTTCAATTGCAGACAATAAATCCATAATTGTTGCCGCCATGGCACTTCCCATACTGAAATTGATAATGGTAATCCCATCTTTTGTTGCTGTCTGCATGGGACGATCCTTTCCTTCAATTTCAACTTGATTCCATTCAGCAAATAAATTCACGTACCCAGAAAAATTAGTCAAAAGAATATACTTCCCAAATTCATTCAGAGGTTTACCCGTGTATCTTGGCAGCCAATTTTCAACTATTTCTTCTTTTGTTTTCATTTTTAAACTAATCGAATATAGAGAGATTCATCTTCTTTGGAAACTTTGAGCAAATTGTTCTTTGTGAATGTTTTAATGCTTGTATCCCATTGCTTGTTGCTAATCTCAAATTTGGAGCGCAAATCAACTAGTAATATCTCTTTTTCAACTTTCATGACATCCAAAATTTCTTTTTCCAAGGCTGATAGTTCTACTTTTGGCACAATGGATTCAGGACGCATTTGTGGAAAAAACAAAACTTCTTGAATAGAAGAATTATTAGTCAACAACATCACTAAACGATCGATTCCAATTCCCATTCCTGAACATGGAGGCATTCCGTATTCCAAAGCACGTAAGAAATCTTGATCTATAAACATGGCCTCGTCATCACCTTTTTCAGATAGTTTCAGTTGATCTTCAAATCGTTCGCGTTGGTCAATTGGATCATTCAACTCAGAATATGCATTGGCAACTTCTTTCCCGTTAATCATTAATTCGAAACGCTCTGTCAGTTCAGGATTTTCTCGATGTTTTTTACAAAGAGGTGACATCTCGATCGGATAATCCGTAATGAATGTTGGTTGTATGTAATTTCCTTCACATTTTTCACCAAAAATCTCATCTATCAATTTTCCTTTCCCCATGGAATCTTCTAACTCAATGCCCATGTTTTTGGCCGCTGTTCGAATTTCATCTTCTGATTTTCCATGAATATCAAAACTAGTGAACTCCAAAATTGAGTCGCGCATTGAAATACGTTTGAAAGGCGCTTTCAAGGAAATTTTATTTTCACCAACCGTAATTTCGGTAGTTCCACAAACGTCCATTGCCACACGTTCTACCATTTGCTCGGTGAAATCCATCATCCAATTGTAATCTTTGAAAGCGATATAGATTTCCATCACCGTAAACTCCGGATTATGCGTTCGATCCATTCCTTCGTTGCGGAAATCTTTCGCAAATTCGTAAACGCCATCAAAACCTCCAACAATCAATCTTTTCAAATATAATTCATTGGCAATACGTAAATACAACGTAGTATCCAAGGCATTGTGATGCGTAATAAATGGACGCGCAGCTGCTCCACCCGGAATAGGCTGTAAAATCGGAGTTTCCACCTCCAAATACCCTTTTTCATTAAAAAATGAACGCATGGAAGAGATTGTTTTAGAACGCTTAACAAACGTATCTTTCACATGCGAATTCACCACCAAATCAACATAACGCTGACGGTAACGCAATTCAGAATCCGTGAATGCATCATGTACTTTGCCATCTGCGTCTGTTTTTGGCAAAGGCAAGGGCTTCAAGGATTTACTTAACAACGTTAATTCCTGCACATGAACTGAAATTTCACCAACTTGCGTTTTAAAAACGTACCCTTTTATTCCGATAAAATCTCCTAAATCCAAAAGTTTCTTGAAAAACTCATTGTATAAATTCTTGTCCTCACCAGGGCAAATTTCATCACGATTTATGTAAATTTGAATTCTACCGGTAGAATCTTGCAATTCAGCAAAAGAAGCTTTTCCCATAATACGTTGACTCATCATACGACCTGCAAGACAAACTGTCTTTCCGTCAACAAAATTGGATTTTAACTCTTCAGCGAAATCCATAACCGGATAAAGATCTGCAGGATAAGGGTTTATTCCTAGCTCGCGAAGTTTGTGTAAGGATTCTCTACGCAACACCTCTTGTTCAGAAAGTTCCAAAAAACTCATAACAATCAATTTGAGTTGCAAAGATAGCTATTTTCACGGCTTATCTTGTTGGGTGTACGAAGGGAAGTTGTTTTAAGAAAAGTATATCGAAGAAAATGATCAATTATTTGACTATTATTTTCCCTCCAGCCTCGATGTAGACCCAAGTCACATCATCTACTCCATCATAATACCAAGAATAATAGCTTTTATTTTTCTTTAAATCAATTGTTTGATATGTTTCGAATTGCAGTCCAGTTCTCAAATCATAATCCAACAAAATAATTTCAATTCGTTTAGAAGTTTTTGTGTAAGATTTAATTTTCAAAGTATTTCTCAATTGATTGTCTTCGTAAAATCGAGATTCCATATTTTTTAAGTCTAATTCCTTCTTGCCTTTTCCTACTGCATTAAATACCATAGTGCCAGCCACCGCAAATTCTGGAATTTTTGCCGTGTTTCCATTAAACTTATATGCTTTTGTACTGTCCCATGTAACAGTTATTACTTGTGAAAAACTAATTGAACTCAATAAAATAGACCAAATAAAAACTAATTTTTTCATAGTAATGTATTTAAAAGATTTATGCTATTTCAATAATACTCGACGAGGGCTAAAGGAACTGAACCATCATCCTTTGGTGACCTGATAAATAGCAAATAAGTTTTATGTTCTAACTCATTCTGACTAACATATTTATGAGTTATTTGAACCTCCTTTGATTTACTATCGGTTGAATATATATTTTTAGAATAAAAGTCTTGGCCATTTTCTGACAAGACATTCGGTATATTTGAAGTATAAACCCAATGTGTCTTATTGACATCAGCTCCTGCACAAACCAACATATTGGATAAAGCGCTGTCGCTTTCCGAATCAAGTTGATCATAAAACCATTCTAAGATACGTTCATTTGATGTCGCTCTCCAAGGAATATCAAAACCATACTCTTTTTGAGCAAAAAGATTACTTGATAAAAAATACAGACACAATAACAACAAATTTTTCATAATCAATTTCAAACAACTTTGCCTTAACAGAAAATCTCTGTTTGGTTACGAAGGTTGTGTGAAATCGTATCGAAATAATGATAATAATAAATGCTTATCCTATTGTATGTAAAGTATAACAAATGTTTCTAGAAAGGTTTATCAACTTATTTCCGAAAGAAACTTTAAATCAGCTGATTCTACTTTTTTAATCAAAAAGATTGAAGGATTTATTTTCATGAAGAGCAAATTTCCTAATGCCTAACATCACTTAGGAACAAAACCAGAAAACCGGAAAACGCCACCAAATAGTGAACTTTTTCCATAAAACGATATTCAGTTGAAATCTGCTTGAAATCTAGCA
>JBIIHD010000093.1:0-5474 GCA_044236095.1 Crocinitomicaceae bacterium
AACATGGTTCGTCAAATGGATGAAGAAGGTTTTGGAAATTGCACGAACACAGGAGCTTGTGAAATTGAATGTCCGAAAGGAATTTCTTTAGAAAATATTGCTCGCATGAACCGAGAATATTTATTCGCATCATTAAAAGCTGAATAAAAAAACTAATTCATTCTCCTTTCGTTGATAAGAAAAGGCTACTTTAGCGTTAATAAGTTCATTATGAGGCCTCTTATTTTCGTTAGCTTTATACTTTGTGGTTTTTCACATTTAGCACAAACTGAAAGATTACTTAGCTGCTCAAATTTTTTTGGTTCTATTTCCATTCAAACTAATAAAGGAAATTATTCTATCCGGTTTTTTAACGAAAAATCTGTTGAGACATCGTTCAACTTTACCAGTATTTCTGACACCGCAATTTCGCATGCCGTTATCGCTAAACCTCAACTTTATAAATGGTTTATTGATCGAAATGGTAATCATACGCAGACAGTATATCTCAAAGAAAACGTTCTAAATGGAATTTCAATTGGTGTAGATTCTATACCATTTAACATTACCTACTATTATGGATCTAGGCGACTTTTTAGTCAAAATGATAATAACAGTGAGGAGAAAAAATTTAAACTTCAACTAAAAATTTCTCCAGAAGAAGTGTTATATGGCGGTGGGTCCAGGGCTCTTAGTATGAATCGTAGGGGGAATAAATTAGAATTATATAATCGAGCTCATTACGGATATGAAACAAACGCACCTTTGATGAACTATTGTATTCCTATGTTTTTGTCTTCCAATAAATACGCGGTTCATTTTGACTCGCCAGGTGCCGGTTTTATTGATTTAGATAGCAAAAAAAACAATGAAATTAATGTAGAAATTGAAGGGGCCAGAAAAACATATCAAGTTGTTGCAGATGATTCTTGGGATAATTTAATGACGACTTGGACTCAAATAACAGGTCGACAACCTAAACTACCATTATGGGCCTTTGGCAATTTTTCGAGTCGATTTGGATACCATTCCCAGCGTGAAGTATTAGATGTTGTAAATCGTTATCAAAAAGATAAAATTCCACTGGATGCTGTGATAATTGATCTATATTGGTTCGGTAAAACAATTCAAGGCACACTGGGTAATTTAGAATTTGATAGAGATTCATTCCCTGAACCGGAAAAAATGATTCGCGATTTGAGAACAAAAAACATACAAACTATTTTGGTCACAGAACCATTTGTTCTTACTACTTCCAACCGCTGGAGTGATGCTGTTAAAAATAATGTTATAGCCAAAGATTCTGCTGGTAAAATTCTTACTTACGATTTTTACTTTGGTAATACAGGATTGATCGACATATTCGATGAAAAGGCAAAGAAGTGGTTTTGGCAACGTTATAACTATCTTAAAAAACAAGGGGTTTCAGGTTTTTGGGGAGATTTAGGAGAGCCGGAAGTTCATCCTGATCAAATGGTTCATAATTCGCTAAAAGCACGGGAGGTTCATAATATTTACGGTCATCGCTGGGCTGAAATGTTACATTCCGAGCTGAAATCAAATTATCCAAAAGAACGTCCTTTTATACTAATGCGCGCTGGCTCGTCGGGTTCACAACGTTTCGGATTAGTTCCATGGTCGGGTGATGTGAATAGAACTTGGGGCGGAATGCGTTCCCAACCAGAAATCTCGCTTCAAATGGGAATGCAAGGAATTCCTTTCATGCACTCAGACCTCGGTGGATTTGCCGGTGCAAACGATGATCCGGAGTTATATACTCGTTGGCTTCAATACGGAGTTTTTCAACCCATTTTTAGACCTCATGGCCAAGAAGAAGTGCCCTCTGAACCTGTTTTCAAGGATAATAAAACAAAAGAAATAGTGAAAAAGGCAATTGAACTAAGATATAAATTGCTGCCCTATAATTATACGCTCATGTATAAAGCCTCTGAATACGGAATTCCGTTAATGAGACCTGTTTTTTTTGAAGATCAACGCAAGGAAATGCTTTCTGTGGATTCTATGTATTTCTGGGGAAATGAGTTTTTAATTGCTCCTGTTTTCATAAAATCACAACAGCATAAATCAATTCACTTTCCGAATTCTTCGAATTGGTATGATTTCTATACAAATGAATTCTATAGAGGAGGTACTATTGCCACTATAAAACTCAAAAATGAATCTATTCCCACCTTTGTGAAAGGAGGCTCATTTATTCCAATGATACAAAATCTTAATAACACGAGTGAATTAAGTAATCAAAATACTGAAATTCATTTTTATTTTGACTCAGAAACTCGAACGAGTAAAGGATTTATCTACCAAGATGAATACCATAAAATTGGAGAATCTGGGGATCAAAATGTTATTTCTTGTTTTTACACAAAAACGAGCGATCAATTTGAAATAGAACTAGTTTCTCAAAATTCAACTTGTGAAAAATCTAGCTTAATGATACATTCTCCTCGTTCAGTAATAACAAAAATAAAGGTAAATGGAAAAAAAAATAAATTAACCGCATCCAATTCAATCTATTCATTATCAGGGCTTAATTTTAAAAATAGACATATAAAAATCAGAGTTTGGTATAAATAAACACAAGAGTTTGTGTCATTTTGACATTTATAAACTTTTTATTTATATTTGTTGTTTATAACTAAAGTCATGCTATGAAAATAAATATAGAGTCTCTCTTAATCTCGCTCTTCATTTCATTTAGCGGCTCATTTATGGCACAACAAGCGAGTGTTAAGGGAAAAATTACAGATCAAAAATCAGAATCAATATACAATGCTACCCTTTCAATAGCACAATCTACAGTTAAAGCGAAATCTGACCCTGACGGAAACTATGAATTAGTTGGAATACCTATTAGTTCTTCGAAAACAACTGTTGAAATAACTGTCAAAGCAATGGGCTACAATGACCTCACGTTTTCTGTTGAATTAGAACCGAATCAAGTTTTGGTAAAAGATATAACCATGACCGATGGAGTTAAATTAATAGAGGAGGCTATTGTAATTGGATATGGAACAACCAGAACGAAAGATTTAACCGGTTCAGCATCAGTGATAAATGAAAAGAATTTTACACAGGGATCCATGTCTACTCCTGAGCAACTTATTATGGGGAAAGTGTCTGGTTTAAAAATCAACACCAATGATGGCGCTCCCGGTTCTGGAAGTACACTTCGATTAAGAGGGGGAACTTCCATTAATGCCAGTAACGACCCTTTAATTGTTGTTGATGGAGTTCCTTTAGATAATGGTGGAATTGCTGGTGCTGCGAACCCACTTTCGCTTATAAATCCAAATGACATTGCTTCATTCGTCGTTTTGAAAGATGCTTCAGCTACTGCAATTTATGGTTCACGAGCAGCAAATGGAGTTATAATAATCACTACAAAAAAAGGAAGTTCGGGTAATTCTCCTTTAAAAGTTATTCTTGATACGAAACATTCGCTATCCACTGTCGCAAAATATGCTGATGTTTTGAGTGGGGATAGTTTGAGGAATTTAATTAATCGCATCGGAAATCCTGCTCAAATTGCGCTTCTAGGTGATGCTAATACAGATTGGCAACGTGAGGTTTTTAGAGCGGCATATGTAGCGGACAATAATGTGTCTATAACTGGAGGGATTAAAAATTTCCCTTATCGACTTTCATTTGGAAATCGTGTTGAAAATGGAGTTTTAAGAAGAGATCAGTTTATGAGAAACTCTGTTTCATTAAATATGACACCTTCTTTGCTTAAAAAAGATTTGCAATTCGAAATCAATACAAAATACGTCAAAACGAATTCTTTTTTTGCGAATAGAGGTGCTCTTGGCGCGGCTTATTTCGATCCAACTCAACCTGTTAATTCAGATACTACAACATACGGTGGTTACTACGAGTGGATTGATAATAATGGGAAACCAAATACACTTGCCGCTAAGAATCCGGTTGGATTACTTATGCAACGTAATGATAGAAGTGATGTTGATCGTTTCATCGGAAACGTGAAAGCTACTTACAAGCTACCTATGTTTCCGCAATTAAAAGCCGTAATAAATGGGGGAATAGATCAGTCTGAAGGGACGGGCTCAGCAACAACAACTGCAACTTCTGCCTCAGGTTTTTTTACAGAAGGATCATATAATGAATATCGTAGCAATAAAGGAAATAAATTATTAGAAGCTTATTTTAACTACAATAACAGTAAAGGAACGAATGATCAATTTGCAGTAATAGATTTAACCGCTGGATATTCATACCAAGACTGGTATTCATCAAGCCCAAACTGGGCTGGCTATAATGAAGCAAAAGATTCAATAATTGGTCCAGCCGCAGAATTCCCTTTCTACACGAAAAATTCAATTTTATCTTTTTATTCACGAGGAATCGTAACAATTAAAGATCGATATATTGTAAATGCTTCACTTCGATATGACGGATCATCACGTTTTAGTCCTGAAGCGCGTTGGGGTCTTTTCCCTGCTGTGTCAGCGGCTTGGGTGGTCTCAGATGAGGCTTTCTTCAAGAATAATTTAAAAAACATTAATATGCTCAAACTGAGAGCTGGATATGGTGTAACAGGTCAACAAGACGGGATTGGTGATTACGCATACATTTCAAATTATTTCGTAGGGAGTCAAACCGCTCAATACATTTTTGGACCTGATACATTACTCGTTTATCGTCCTTCTGGGTTTGATGCAAATTTACAATGGGAGCAAACAAAATCTTTTAATGCCGGTATTGATTTCGGAATATTAAAAGATCGTTTCTCTGGATCCATTGATTTTTATCAAAAAACAACCTCAAACTTACTTGCGGTTGTACCTGTTGCTGCCGGCACTAATTTCACTAATGAAATCTTAACCAATGTTGGAAGTTTGAGTAATACTGGTATCGAATTTTCGTTCAACGCTGGAATTTTTGCCAAGAAAAATTCTAGACTTGACATCATGGGTAATGCATCTAGAAACATAAATCGAGTTATTAAACTTTCCCAATTAGATGACGAAAACTCAACGGGAGTTCAAGTCGGTGGAATTTCAGGTGGAATTGGAAATACAATTCAAGTCCACAGAGTAAATTATCCAACTTTTTCGTTTTTAGTTTATGAACAGTTATATGATGATAATGGCGCGCCAATTCAAGTGGGTCAACAGGCTACAATTGATATAAACAATGACGGTCAAATCACAACAGCTGATAAATGGAAAGACATTCATGCATATGCCGACAGAAATGGAGATGGAGTAATTAATATAAAAGATAGGTACATCAACAATAAAGCTGCAGCAGATTGGTTCTTAGGATTATCATTAAATTACCAGTACAAAAATTGGTCATTTGGTATGTCCATGCGAAGTGAAGTAGGGGGATACATCTACAATAATATACATTCTAACTCTGGAACTTTTCAATCAGTTAATGGAACTCAAGGATATTTGAATAATATCAGTTCATTATATTATGAGGATGAAATTCAAAAAATTGCTACTAAT
>JBIIHD010000094.1:0-5450 GCA_044236095.1 Crocinitomicaceae bacterium
TTAATAACAGGAGACTCATGTTTCATCAATGTGTCTACAAATTTGGGAATTACTGCAGCGTATGCACCAGCTGGGTCTTGTCTTCTGCCAAATACATTAAAATACCTTAAGCCAATGCACTCCATTCCATATGTTTTTGCGAATACATCGGCGTATAATTCTCCAACATATTTTGTAATAGCATAAGGAGACAGTGGTTTTCCAATTTTGTCTTCCACTTTAGGTAAACTTTCTGAATCTCCATATGTTGATGAGCTAGCGGCATAGACAAATCTTTTTATTCCAGCATCTCTTGCTGCTACAATCATATTCAGAAATCCATTGATATTGATGTCGTTAGTTGTTATTGGATCAGCTATGGATCTTGGAACTGAACCAAGGGCTGCAAGGTGTAAAACAATATCTATGTTTGCCACAGCTTTTCTACAATCTTCTATGTTTCGAATATCGCCTTCAATTAAATTAAAAGAGGGAGATTGTATTATTCCTTTAATATTACTTCTACGTCCAGTAATGAAATTATCTAAACAGATAATATCATGACCTTCGGAGATCAAATCCTCACATGTATTGGATCCGATGAATCCTGCACCTCCAGTTACTAATATTCTTTTTTTCATTTTGTAATAGTATTTGGTTTCGCCTTTCCTGAGTCCCATAATTATAAATGAAACAACACGGTTTGGTTGGTTTTATCAACTAATTTTACGAACAAAACTTTTGGGTACATGTACCACAAAACGCTGTTCAATACTTTCGATTTCTACAATCAATTTGTGTGTACGACTTACCTCTAAAGAGGTTGCAATGAGCCCTTGAAAAGGTCCGCGAATTACTTCTACTTTATCACCTTGTTCAAGCTGTACAAAATCTTCTTTTTCAAAATCTATATTTTCCTGTAATAATATTTTTAGGTTTTGAATCTCGAAATCTCGAACAACAGCAGGTCTACCAAGGTAATAGAGTATCGAATGAAAACCAAAAACATGGTATAGAGTTTTCAGATCTGATTCTTGACAATGAACAAATAAGATACTTGACATTAATGGTACTTCAATCTTTTTTTTTCTATCACTCCATTGTCGAATAGTCGCTACTAAAGGTAAATATGCTTCAAAACCAATTTCATTAAGCCTTTCGAATACTTTTTTTTCAGCTCTCGAATTTGTTTTAACTACATACCATTTCGACTCATTTAACTCAATTTTCACTAATTCCGTTTTGTTCGAGCAAAGATATTAATTTAGCAAGGTTTAAATGAAAAACTGATGTTAAAAAAACAAGTTAAAATCCATAGATCACTTATAATTTTTGTTTTAGTTACTATTTTGTCATCTTGTTACAAGGGGATTGAGGTAGATCTTGTCATACACAACGCAAAAATTCACACGTTAAATGAAAAAGATCAAATTGTGGAAGCTTTAGCGGTGAAAGATGGTAAAATTATTGAAATTGGCCCGAATCAACAAATTTTAAATAAATATCGTTCAGTAAAAGTGATTGATGCTGGAGGAAGGGAAATGTATCCTGGTTTTACTGATGCACACGGCCATTTAATTTCATACATGAATCAAAAATTAAGTGTTGATTTGGTAGGAAGTAAATCATATAATGAAATGATAAATCGCGTGATAAATTATCAAAATGTAAAAAAAAGAAAAGTTATTATTGGACGTGGCTGGGATCAATCACTTTGGGGTGAAAAAGAATTGCCAAACAACACTTTGCTCAATGAGACATTTCCAGATGTTCCGGTTTGCTTGTATCGAATTGACGGTCATGCTGCCTTGGTGAATGAAAAAATGTTACAGCTTGCAGGAATTAATTCTGATACAAAAGTTGATGGAGGAATCGTCACGTTGAAGGAGGGAATTACAACTGGGCTATTGATAGATAATGCTATGAACCTCTTGACAAAGTTCATTCCTGATTTTCCGGAAAAGGAAAAGATTAAAACCATTGAAGAAATTCAAGATGAACTATTTCAATATGGTATAACAGGAGTGCATGAGGCTGGAATTGAGCATAAAGAAGTTGACTTTTTTAGAAAAATAATTGAAAAAGATATTCTGAAACTGAACATATATGCTATGTTATTACCATCTGAGGAGAATATTCAATTTGCTCGAAAAAATGGTGTTTACAATTTCAAGAATTTATCCATTCGATCCTTTAAAGTATTCGGTGATGGGGCATTAGGCTCGAGAGGAGCGCTTTTAAAACAACCATATTCAGATCAACATAATCATTTTGGAGTTCTAACTACGTCTGAGGAAAAGATGAAATCTGTAGCAAAAATTTGCGAGGATATTGGATATCAGATGAATACGCATGCTATTGGAGATTCAACCAATGCAATTCTATTAAAATTATATCAATCAATTCATTCAAAAAATAAAGATCATCGTTGGCGAATTGAACATGCACAAGTCGTGGACACTCGCGAATTTGATTTTTTCGGTAAATTTGGTGTATTTCCTTCAGTTCAACCTACTCATGCCGTGAGCGATCAAAGATGGGCGAAAGATCGACTGGGTGAGAACAGAATGAAAGGTGCATACGCATATAAATCATTACTTAAAAGTTATGGCATGTTGGCAATCGGAACCGATTTCCCTGTTGAATTAACAAACCCATTTTTAACTATACATGCGGCAGTTCATAGAAAAGATAAAAGTGAATTTCCAGCTAAAGGATTTTATCCAAGTGAATCTATTTCTCTATTGGAATGTCTCAAAGGAATGACAATATGGGCAGCTTTTGCATCTTTTGATGAAAATCGTTTAGGTACAATTGAAGTTGGTAAAGAAGCAACCTTCTCTTTGTTTGAAAAACCAATTAATTCAGGGGACAAGTATGAAGATAATTTTGCTTGGAAGACATTTGTTAGAGGTAGAAATGTTTACGCCTCCGATGACTTATAGTTTTAGCTCAATTGCTCACACAACAATCTAATTTCTAGCGCTGGAGGAGTCTTTTTATACAAAATATTGTTTACGGCATTTAAAATCGGCATGTCCACTTCAAATTTTTTGTTCACTTCCATTAAGCTTTTGGTTGCATAATATCCCTCTGCAATCATGTTCATTTCCAATTGTGCGGATTTAACCGAATACCCTTTTCCAATCATAAAACCAAAGGTCCTGTTTCTAGAAAAGGTTGAGTACGCAGTTACGAGAAGATCACCAAGATAGGCACTTGTTTTTGTGTCTCGATGTACTTCGTGAATGGCGTCAATAAAGCGCTCAATTTCTTGAATGGCATTGGATATTAATACTGCTTGAAAGTTATCACCGTAGCCCAAACCCGAGCATATTCCGGCAGCTAAAGCATATACATTTTTCAAGATAGAAGATATTTCAGTCCCAAATAAGTCATCCGACAAAGTTGTTTTTATATACCTACAAGAAACCAATTCTGCCATTTTTTTAGCATGATTTGATTCAGTACATGCGATGGTAAGATATGACAACCGTTCTAATGCGACTTCTTCAGCATGACAGGGCCCACAAATAATTCCAATATTGGAGTAGGGGACACCAAAAGTTTTATGTATGTATCGTGCAGGAATTGAATGAAATTCAGGAATAATTCCTTTGATGGCAGAAAAAATCACTTTGTTTTTGAATGTCTCACTAGTAATTGATTTTAAACTATCATGTAAAAATGCCGCAGGAGTAGCAAGTATGATAAATTCAGCATCTTGAATTACTTCTTGTAGATCTGAACTTACATGAACTTTATTTAAATCAAATTCAACCGATTGAAGGTAGCGAGGATTGTGTTTAAATCTTAAAATATGTCGAACTGCCTCATCATTACGCATCCACCATCTAACGGACGAAATATTGTTTGTTAAAAGTTTTACAATCGCCGTTGCCCAACTTCCACCGCCAACAACAGCAACAGTTTTGCTTTTAGCAGTAATGTTTTCCATTTTTAAACTCTAGGATTTGCAAAAATAGTTACATCATCTGATGTGATAATTTGTCCGCACAAAATCACGAGTCTTTCAACGATGTTTCGCAATTCACGTATATTACCTGTCCAGTCTATTTCTTTCAAAGCATCTAGCGCAGCCGCATCAAATTGCTTTCTTGGAATTCCGTGATCAGTGCAAATATGCGTCAAAAAATGCTCTGCTAATAATGGAATATCTTGTTTGCGATCATTCAATGTTGGGACGTGAATTAAAATAACAGCTAAACGATGATATAAATCCTCTCTAAAACGACCTTCACTTATTTCTTTTCTCAAATCTTTATTTGTAGCTGCAACGACGCGGCAATCCACTTTGATATCTCGTTCACTGCCAACACGTTGAATAACATTTTCTTGTAATGCCCGAAGCACCTTTGCCTGAGCACTTGCAGACATATCTCCAATTTCATCTAAAAATAAAGTCCCTCCCGAAGCAATTTCAAATTTCCCCTTTTTATCTTTTACAGCCGAAGTAAACGCACCTTTTTCGTGTCCAAAAAGCTCGCTTTCAATTAGTTCTGAAGGAATAGCTGCGCAATTTACCTCTATAAATGGCATCTTGTTTCGACTCGAATTTTCATGTAGTGCTCTCGCAACTAATTCTTTACCGGTTCCATTTGCTCCGGTTATTAATACCCGAGCATCCGAAGGAGCTACTTTTTCAATCATGTCTTTGATTTTTTGAATAGCTTCTGTTTCTCCGATTATTGAACTTCCTTTTAACCTTTTAACGGTTGTTTTTAAAACTTTGGTTTCCTCTACAAAACGTGTTTTATCTTTGGCATTTCTGATTGTAACCAAAATTCGATTCAAATCAAGAGGTTTTTCAATAAAATCGAAGGCTCCTTTTTTGATTGCTTGTACGGCAGTGTCAATATTTCCATGACCACTAATCATGATTACAGGTGACTCGTTTTTTGATTTAACAAGTTCTTCTAATACTTCCATGCCATCCATGATGGGCATTTTTATATCGCAGAAAATAATGTCATAAGCTTTGCCTAAAGCCTTTTCCAATCCTTCTTTTCCATTTTCAGCTTCATCAACATCAAATTCTTCAAATTCGAGGATTTCACGTAAAGTTCTTCGAATTGCTCTTTCATCATCAATTATTAGTATTCTACTCATTTTAGAGGAATTTAGGACCGTAAAGATAGTGGAAAAATACAATAATTACATGTGTAACAAATGCTACAATCCACTGAATTAATTCTTCTTAACTTTGCATTCATAACACAGATAAAATGAAAGGTGGTTCTGAATTTAAATTAACTCTTTTGGGAAGCTTACTTGGACTAATTTCGGGATATCTTTACTATCATTTCGTAGGATGTGAAAATGGATGTCCGATAAAATCGAATCCATGGTTAATGACTTTTTACGGTGGTATCATGGGAGGTTTGGGAGCTTCACTTATTTATTCTGTGTTAAAACCGAAAAACAAATAGTTATGAGCAATTTCGAAGGTA
>JBIIHD010000095.1:0-5436 GCA_044236095.1 Crocinitomicaceae bacterium
ACGCACATAGTTTTTCCATCGCATTTCATCTTTTATCAAAGAAGCTGCTCCAGGATAAGAGCCAAAATAAATGAACTGTTCAAGTGAAAAATCGAATGCTTCCTTCATTTCTGCATACGACCAATGTGTCATGTAAAGTGTTTCAAATCTTCCAGCCAAAGATTCTGATAAGCCATCTTGAATGAGAAGGCGAGATGAACCGAGTAGAATTATTTTTAGGTTTAGTCCTTTACGGCTATCTTCATCCCAAAGTTGTTTAATGGCCTCGCTCCAGTTCGGTATTTTCTGAATTTCATCTATGACAAGTAGCATTTCAGGTACTTCTTGTTGTTTCATACGCATTCTAACTGTTTCCCATAATTGACCGATCCAGTTATCGTTGTTACTGGAAACATTATCGGCTGATGCAAACTGATGTGGAATATTTATTTCCTTCAAAAGACTTAAAACCATTGTTGTTTTTCCCACTTGTCTGGGTCCAAGAATAACTTGAATAAACTTTCTAGGCTCTAAAATACGACTTTTCAGTATTTTTTTTTGGCTTCTATTTATTTGTTTTTCAATCATATATGCAAATATATAACATTTTACTCAATAAATAAAGTTATTTTACTCAATATAATTAGTAAAATTACTCAATAAATAAAGTTATTTTACTCAATGATATTAGTTGTTTTACTCAATTATAATAGTAAATTTACTCAATAGGATTAGTTATTTTACTCAATTGCCCAATTAATATTACTCAATGAATAATGTAAAAGAGAAATAGTACTACTTAAATATACAAAAAAAGAAAGACAAGTCAAACAATGCAAAAGAGCTATTGTTATTTAGTAATGGATACTGAATTAATTTGTCAATACAGCGATTTGCCTTCGCCATTGGCTTACGTGGCAACGAAAATTGAAACTAATTCTGAGCTTTCTGAAACTGATATCGATCGAATTATAGAAATGGCTTGGGAGGATCGAACGCCTTTTGATGCCATAAAAGCTCAATTTGGTTTGAACGAACAGGCTGTTAGAAATCTCATGCGCAAAGAATTAAAAGCTAGTTCGTATGCTCGTTGGAGGAAGCGTGTAGAGGAATGCAAAACAAAACACCGAAAAACAAGATCCGAAGAAATCAATCGGTTCAAGTGTAATCGACAAAGAAGTATCACCAATAATAAAATTTCAAAAAGATGATTTGTATAGACAAAACTGATTTTCAAGCACTTTCCAGAGTGCCGAGATTAAATTTAATTAATTCCTGTATGGGTTATAAATCGGCTAATCTAATAGGAACCATCTCAAAATCTGGACTGCCGAATTTGGCTGTTTTTTCGAGTATTACTCATTTGGGAAGTGATCCGGCATTGTTGGGTTTTATATTGAGACCAACTACAGTGCCACGACATACCTATTCAAACATCAAAGATCTTCGTTATTTTTCAGTCAATGCAATTTCCCAGTCTTTTGTTGCGCAAGCTCACCAAACATCGGCTAATTATCCCATTGATGTTGATGAATTTGAAGTGACAGGTATACTATCTGAATGGAGAGATGAAATCGCTGTTCCTTTTGTGAAAGAAAGTCCGGTCCAATTACTTTGCAAATACGTAAACGAATACGAAATCATAGAAAACGGGACGATTCATGTGATAGCATCTATTGAGAAGATATTTGTGCAAAATGAACTTTTAAGCGAAGATCATTGGATTCAATTGGATAAAGGGAATATTGTAGCAATCAATGGGCTAGATGGCTATGCAAAAACTGAATTGATTGAACGCTTTTCCTATGCGCGAGTGAATTAATTGTAGCATGTTTTAGACCTGCTTTTCTTCTAAGAAAAACAATTAATTACCGTTCTTCATTTCCTGAATGAATGTCTGAGTTCCCGTAATTTGTTCTTCTGTAAGTTCTTCTCCCGTCTTTAATGATTTTTCAGCGGTTTCAATTGCCTCTTTATTTCTTTTTAATTTGAATAAAACATGCGCGTAAGTATCTAAATTATTCCAATTTTCGCCACCTTCCTCAGCAATAACTTCTTTCATCCATAGTTCAGCTTTTTTGAGATAAATTTCTGATTCAGTATTTTCAGAAATAATAAAACTATATCTGTTTTTATTTTCGGAATCAAGAACTTCATCCCCATTTTTCATTAGGTAGCCAAATAGATTATCCCAATCACCTTTACGTTCATAGCCATAAATTTCCAACATGGGTAGAATAGATTTTACAAGTTCTAAATCTATTGTTCTTGCAGTATTGAGAATCGCCTGATATTTATTTTCCTGAAACTCTTGTTCGTTCAAAAGATCAAAAGCAGTTTGTCGAATTGAGTTGTACAAAAAGTCATTAACCTCTTCCCCAAATTTCTCATTAAATTTATCTGTATTTTTAGCAATATATTGGGTTGTTTTGTGATTAAAGTCTGTCAAATATTCTTTAATAATATTCCAATTGTCTTCTTTTAGATAGTCAACTTCATTAAGTCGGTTAAGGAAATTATCTAACTCATTAGAATAGTCCAAACAGGTTGAAGAAACAGCGGCCATATACTCTTTAAAAAGCGTTGCATTATTTGGATTGGCTTTATATTTTGTCTCAATAGCTGAAAAACATTTTTCGGGATTTTTAGCAGTTTCTCCGAGAGAGATGTAATATTGCGGATCCTGTTCTGCTCCAGCTGTTCTGTGTACTAATTTGCCTTCTGAATTGATGAAAAGAAGATTTGGATAACACATTACTTGATATGTTGATCCGATTTTGGTCCCCTCTCCTTCATCTTCCATGTTGAATTTCGCATTGATGAAATTCTTATTGTAATATTCTGCTACATCTTTATCCGTAAAGATATTAGCCGAAATCCATTTACAAGGCCCGCACCATGTTGTGTAAGCATCAATAAAGATGAGTTTGTTTTCTTTTTTTGCTTTTGCTTTTAATTTTTCTAATGTTAAATCTTTTTCAAATTTTATTTCAGATTGTGCCATAATTAGACTGGCGAAGAAAAAGAAACACACAGCAATTATATTTTTCATAATTTCTTTTTTAAAGTCTACAAAACGATTTGCATTTAGAAAGATACAGTTTTTTTCTTAGTTTTTAATTCGATCTGGAAAATCTGTAATTATTCCATCTACTTTTCTCCGAATTAGTTTTTTGTTAACTTTTGAATTATTTACTGTCCAAGCAAAAAGTTTCAAATTGTTTTCATGCAAAAATTGAACATGACTTTTTGAAATTGTTTTGTGGAACATACCCAAACCATAGGGTTTAAAACTGAGTTGATTCAGAAAATAATTGGTTCGCTTAAACGGCAAAAAGGTCAAATAAATACATTTGTAGGAGGGAAGTTGTGAATGTATTTCCTCTAGAATTTGTGTGTCAAATGACATGAAAATAATATTCTCCCGAAACTGAAAATTAGCAATTTCAAAGGCAATTATTCTAACGAATTCGGCCGGGTAAGGCTGTGATTTACCGTAATTACTTTTTTTAGATTTTATTTCAAAAAGAATAGTTGATTCGGATAAATCTACAGCATCAAATAATTCTTTAAGTAATGGTTTACTTGTTTTGAATTTTATTTGATCTTTGAAAATGGGATGTTTTTTTGAACCACAATCAAATTTATTAATTTCTGACTGCGTCATTTCGTAGATATTCCAGTGTTTTTCGTCTTTAATTTCATTTCCAGAAGAATCTAAACAAAAAGTGCTTTTAAAATAAGGTTCGTGCGAAATGACAAGTTGTTTCTCTTTGTTAACTACAACATCTAGTTCAATACCATCAATGCCTAAATCAATCGCATTTTGGAATGATTCAATAGTGTTCTCGGGCATCAAACCTCTACACCCCCGATGTCCAAAATACTGAACAGTCTTCTCCTGAGTATATGTCAAAAAAGGGAAGTAAAGAAAAACGAGAAATTGAACAAAATTTTGATTCACAAATCAAAATTACTTGATTTAAATAACAAAAAATAAAAACTCGAATTAAGATTTTGTAAACAATTTAAGTGAATATTCATGGGTTTTGATTTGTTTTGAGTAATTTTGATTTGCAAAAATTGAAGCTATGAATTATGATATAATTGTTGTCGGAAGTGGACCTGGTGGTTACGTAACGGCAATTCGTGCATCTCAACTTGGGTTTAAAACAGCAATTGTTGAGCGTGAATCTCTTGGAGGAATTTGTTTGAATTGGGGTTGTATTCCGACAAAGGCCCTTTTGAAAAGTGCCAATGTATTTGAGTATCTTACGCATGCAAATGATTATGGAATCACGGTTAAAGATGCTTCTCCAGATTTTTCGGCTATGATAGATAGAAGTAGGGGGGTAGCGAATGGCATGAGCACCGGTATTCAATTTTTGATGAAAAAGAATAAAATTGATGTTATCAAAGGAAATGGAGTTATTAAAGCCGGAAAAAAAGTTGTTGTAACAGATGAATCCGGAGCGACAACCGAATATTCAGCAGATAAAGCAGTTATTATTGCAACGGGCGCTCGTTCTCGCGAATTACCAAATCTCCCTCAGGATGGTGAAAAAATCATCGGATACCGTCAAGCAATGACCTTAAAAACACAGCCTAAGAAATTAGTAGTTGTTGGTTCAGGGGCAATTGGTGTTGAATTCGCTTATTTTTACAATGCCATCGGAACAGAAGTTACTATTGTTGAGTATTTGCCGAATATCGTTCCAGTTGAAGATGAAGAAGTTTCAAAACAATTGGAAAAATCGTTTAAAAAAGCGGGAATCACTGTAATGACCAAAGCATCTGTAGAATCTGTTGATACTAAAGGTAAAGGTTGTATTGTAACTGTTAAAACAGAGAAAGGAGAAGAGAAAATCGAATGTGATGTTGTTCTTTCAGCTGTTGGAATTCAAGCAAACATTGAAAATATCGGTTTAGAAGAAGTTGGAATTATCGTTGACAAAGGTAGAATTTTAACAAACGAATACTATCAAACAAATATTCCTGGTTATTATGCAATTGGTGATGTAATTCCAGGGCCAGCTTTGGCTCACGTTGCTTCTGCAGAAGGAATAATTTGTGTTGAACAATTAGCAGGTCATCATCCACAGCCGTTGGATTATGGAAATATTCCTGGATGTACATACTGCTCTCCTGAGGTTGCTTCAGTTGGAATGACAGAAAAAGCTGCTAAAGAATCTGGATTAGAAATTAAAGTAGGTAAGTTTCCATTCTCAGCATCTGGTAAAGCAAGTGCTGCTGGAGCAAAAGATGGATTTGTAAAACTAATTTTTGATGCGAAATACGGCGAATTATTAGGTGCTCATATGATTGGAGCTAATGTTACCGAAATGATTGCCGAAATTGTAGCCATTCGTAAGTTGGAAACAACAGGAGAAGAGTTAATTAAAACTGTTCATCCACATCCGACAATGTCTGAAGCAATCATGGAAGCCGCAGCTGCAG
>JBIIHD010000096.1:0-5395 GCA_044236095.1 Crocinitomicaceae bacterium
CCAACAATTTGAAATATTATCCTTTAGAGCAAAAGAAAAAAAGTAATGAGAGAATTGTGAAAACGCGAATTTTCAATTTCAATGAGAATAAAAAGAAATATGAGTAAATTCAGAATGAATAATTGTTTTTCATGTCTACATATAGTATTGTATATTATCTGCATTAACAATTATTCGTTTACCCAATCCAAAAAGGAGCAGATTCAAATTTTGACAACTCGCTTGGATAGTTTGAAGACGGTTAAATCCTCGGAAAAACTGAATTTTGAGACCAGAAAAAAAGAACTAGAATCATCTATTTCCAAGTCAGACCAGAAGACAAATGAATTATTAAAAGAGATTTCAATTAAAAATGAAAATCTGCAGAATCAAATTTCAGAAAATCAAAAGTTAGATCAAGATATTTTATCTCTTAAACTTGAGCTAAAATCAATTGAGGATAGTATTCAAATACATATAGATAATCAACCAATTATACTTTTAGATAATTCGTATTTAGGTAAAAGTGATAATGAAATAATTAAATTGTTGAATATTTCAAATTCAGATTTTTACGAAGGTTTTTTTACTATTTGGAACGGAAGTAATAATACTAATAATGTAAATACTATTGATTATTTGGAAATATCAGGAAAACAACTGTTCCAGCTTTCAGGTACAAAATATTGTGTTGCTGTTGTTCAAGTTCAAAGTCCAAATTCATTTGTGTCTTCTGAGGGCACATCGATCTTGGCACTATTCAAGATAAACAATGGATTTTGGACTTTATTGAGTAAATACAATACAAACTTTAGAGGACAACTAGGAAATCCTTCATATTTAGATAAATTCAGTTTGATGGGAGACAAAACTTTAGCTGTAGAGTTATCTAATTTCTCGCAATGTCAAGGGAGTACACATCGATATAGAATGATTTATGCTTTAGTAAATAATGAATTTGTTTTAGTCTATCAGGGCGATAAACATTATGATGAATTTGGTAGGGCCGGAAGTTTAGCTAATTCATCTGATACCGAAGTAACTTTTATGAAAAGTAATTCTAAATTCTTTGATCTTCAAGTAAAAGTTCAAGAAAAAGGTAAAAAAGTAAAAACGACAATTTTCAAGTTTAACGAATCTACAATGAAATATGAGTAGAAGAAAGTTAATTATTCTAACATTTCTCACTGCACTTTTTGGAGTTGTAATGATTCAAAACACATCCTTTTCTCAATCCAAGAAAAAACAAATTGAAGCTTTGAATTTCAAAATTGATAGTGTTAACCAGGTAATTGCTAATGAACGAAATGCTCATAAAACTTCAATTGGCTCTTTGGAAATTCAAGAATTCAAATCAAAACAGAAAGTTGATTCATTAACGAAAGCAATTAATACAATTGAACAGCAAATTAGCACGATACAAAATGATAAGCAAATTATTGAATCAGAGATTTCTCGATTAAAAATGGGGATTGAAAATAAAAGGGATAGTTTGAGAAATGGTAATTCATTCCAAGTTGAACTGGGACTTGTTAAAAAAGGAATGTGGATTAATGATTTTCTCAAAGATTGGGATCAGAAAAATATTCAATACAATAAACGACAGGTTGAGGGTGGTTATGAATATGAATTCATAGATGTTTTTCTGAATAATGAATTATACTATACTATATATCGAGATGCAAAGCCAGATGATAAATGTTTTTGTTATATAATGGAAAATACTTTATCTGGAATTACCATTCATTCTGACAAGGTTAAGTTAGCAAATACAACCTTAAAGGTTGGAAGTACAATAGCAGATTTTCACAAACAATATGGAACAAAAAATATAGAATTATCCCCGCTTGACATTGACGTGTATCATTTGTTTTATCTTGATTCAGATCAATATTCTTTTGGATTTGAAATTAACAAGTTAGATGATTCAATCTTGCCAAGATTTAATAGTTCAAAAGTCAGTAAAAATCTAAAAATAGTTGAAATTAATTTATTATTTAATTAAAATAGATATGAATAAACTCATCTTATCACTCTTACTTTTAACAGTGATTTTAAGTTGCCAAAATGAAAATGATGGAACAAAAAATAGCTCAACATTAAATGATAAATCTTCAGAGGAAAATCAGGCTAAAATTCTGAAAGAAAAAGAGGAACAACAAATTAAAGATTCATTAAAGTCGGTTGAAGACGAAAAAAAAGAAATTGAATCTTATACTGGTAATTACACAATTCCTTCACCATCTGGACCAGCACTTACTATTACACAGACGGTTGGAAGATCCGAAATAACTTTAAAAGTAAAAAATGGATTTTTATCGATTGTTGAGGAAATGGGTAATTATCGTAATGAGCAAAATGGTACTGATGTTTATTTAGAAACGACCACTTTATTAAAAACAGAATTTAAGATCAACAAAAAATATAAAGTTAAATCACTGATTGACTCGCAGCATGCACACGCTTTTGGCTGTGAATATTTCGAATTTACCAATCATAAATTAGTTCTTTACGATCAGAATTCAAGAATTATTCATGATTGGATTTGTTGCAATGAACCATATCAGAGTGAAAATAAATGCGATTGTATCATTTCAAAATCAAATTAATTATTTTGCGACTAGTTTTATTATTTGTTTTCATTGGTTTCAGTTTATTTGGAAATGCCCAAACTAAAAAAGAACAAATTCAAATTTTAAACAAAAGAGTTGATAGTTTGAAGACGGTTAAATCCTCGGAAAAACTGAATTTTGAGACCAGAAAAAAAGAACTAGAATCTTCTATTTCCAAATCAAACCAGAAGACAAATGAATTATTAAAAACGCTTTCAACCAAAAAAGAAAATTTACAAGATCAAATTTCGGAAAACAAGAAGTTAGAAAAAGATATTTTATCTCTTAAACTTGAGTTGAAAACAATTCAGGATAGTATTCAGAGAATTATTGATGATCAACCAATTGAGTTATTGGAAAGTAGTTTAATTAATAAATCAGATGAGGAAATAATTCAATTTTTTAATATTAATGTCGAGGAATCAACATCTGATTTAGACTATGGGTTAGTTCGAGGATATTTTATAGATTTAGGTGGAAAACAGGTCTTTAGTTTGGGAGGAAAAAAATATTGCTCTTTAATGCTAACAATAACTTTCCCTTCTTTTCCAGTTGGGTTTCCGGGTACAACCATATTGGGGCTGTTAGTTGAAAACAATGGAAGTTGGGATTTAATAAAAAAAACAGACGTTTTTTTTGGAGGCCAAGCAGGAAATCCCTCAGTTTTAGAAAAGTTTTGTTTAGTAGGAGAAAAATGTTTAGCTGTGGTATTAAACAATTTCACGCAAGGTCAAGGAGCTTTTTATGAGCAAAGAAAAATATTTTCTTTAATAAATAATGATTTTGTACAAGTATATGAGGGAATTAAATCGGGTTATGATTTGGTAAGTACCTGGTCCCAAAATGTTGATGATGAATACGATATTGAATTTAAAAAATCAACTAGTTCGAAGTATTTCGATTTGATTGAAACTAAAAAAAGTCATGGCAAAAAAGCAAAAACTACAATTCTAAAGTTCAACGAAAACTTAATGAAGTATGAGTAGAAGAAAGTTAATTATTCTGTCGTTTAATGTACTGTTTTATGCTGTTTTAATGTCTCAAAATGCATCTTTTTCTCAATCCAAGAAAAAACAAATTGAGGCCTTAAATTTAAAAATTGATAGTATGAATCAAGTTCTCACTAAAGAACAAAATGCTCATAAAATCTCAATTGGTTCTTTACAGAGTCAAGAATCCAAATCAAAACTGAAGGTTGATTCATTAACGAAGGAAATTAAATCAATTGAAAAGCAAATTAGCACGAAACAAAATGATAAGCAAATTATTGAATCAGAGATTTCTCGATTAAAAATGGGGATTGAAAATAAAAGGGATAGTTTGACGAGGTTAACTATCAAGGAAAATAAAACACAAATAAATTTCAAAACGGTGGAAATTGGCAACCAAACTTGGATGGCAGAAAACTTGAATGTATCCACTTTTCGAAATGGAGATATTATCCCAGAGGCCAAAACAGCAGGAGAATGGGAAAGAGCTGGAAGTGAGAGTAAGCCAGCATGGTGTTATTATAATAACGATCCGGAAAACGGTAAAAAGTATGGGAAATTATATAATGGTTTCGCAGTCAATGATCCACGGGGATTAGCCCCTGAAGGTTGGCATATACCTAGTGAGGAAGAATGGAACAATTTGGAAAAAAAATATGCGGGTAATGAATTGAAAAGTGAAAAAGATTGGAAAGTAGTAGATATTTATGTTGATTGTAAAAACTGCTTAAATTGGAAAGATCGATACAACCAAAAAAACACTTGTTCTGTTTGCAAAGGATCAACAAGAACCAAAAAAAAAGTTTCTGGGAATGGAAATAATTTAAGCGGTTTCTCAGGTAAACCATCTGGCTATGTATTAATAGATGGTTTGTTTTATTCTCTCGGTTATAGCGGCTATTATTGGTGTTCTGAAAATATTGAGATTGATAATATGAATGAATTACCCTACATTATGCTTTCTGGAGATGGTCGCTATCCTGACGGTGCTTATGGTGGTTATTTACAAAGATATTTTTCATCTAAAAAAGATGGATTCTCAGTTCGTTGTATTAAAGACTAAAGGTAAAATTTAAGATCTATTCCTTCTCCCTTTCAAATTGGTCGAAAATCTCAATTACATCCACAATATAATAACCACTGTATGATTCAGAAGGAAATGGTTTTCGTGCCATTTCGCTGTCATTCGTATAACAATAGATCACCTTATATTTCGATTTTTTATTAAGAACTCGAACAAGGCTATCATCGACTGCACATTTTAAATTCACTACAGCTTGATTTCCAGTCCATAAATATTGACTATTAAATTCACCGTTATATGTGAATTCATTGTGGATATTGTTAAAATAAAAATCTTCACCGGTTTCAGAGATTGTAAATTTTAAATAGATATCAAATCCAGATCCTACTTCCTTAAATGTCATTATATCGAACATCTCAAATGGATCAAGTCTCAGAGGTTTATTATTAATCAAAAGTGTTCTTAATTCATTGAAGTTTTGAAACCTGTTCTGGGTAGGGAAATATGTTTTAACGCTCGTTTGAGCAATTGAATGCGATATTCCGAAAATACTTAAAATTGTAATGGTAATTAATCTTTTCATGGCTTTCATCAGTACAAATCTACATTTAAATTAATTAATTGCCTTAAATTATATTTTGGTTGTTCGATAGTTTTCTTTCCACGTCATTATTTATAGTTAACTTTACAGAGTGGAAGTTCGATCTTTATGAAAGTCTGGTTCTAGCAACAGCAAAATCATTTTTACTAAGTTTTATTTCCCACTTATTCTTAATCAAACCAAAATTTTA
>JBIIHD010000097.1:0-5343 GCA_044236095.1 Crocinitomicaceae bacterium
CTGCTGTTTTTGCCGTTCGAGACGTGAACGAATTGATTTTTACATACACCAAATTCTTTGGGGCGTTTTTAGTTGGAATTGGATCACTTTGGTTTGTGCTATTAATAATAGGTTTCCTTTTCCTAAAAAATCGAATTATTACTCTGTTAAAACGAATAACAAGTCCATTAATAATCGCTTTCGGTACTACAAGCAGTGAGGCGGTTTTTCCAAAATTAACCGAAGAATTGGAACGTTTTGGCATCAAAGATAAAATTGTGTCTTTCATGTTGCCACTTGGATATTCATTTAATTTGGATGGTAGTATGATGTACATGACATTCGCAAGTATTTTCATTGCTCAAGCGTATGGAATACCTCTCGATTTTGGAACACAAATGACGATGCTTTTGGTTTTGATGTTGACGAGTAAAGGAATTGCTGGTGTTCCAAGAGCCAGTTTAGTTGTTGTCGCAGCTACTTGCGGTATGTTCAATATTCCGGTTGAAGGAATCGCGTTAATTCTTCCGATTGATCATTTTTGTGATATGTTTCGAAGTGCCACTAATGTTTTAGGTAATTCTATTGCTACATCTGTTGTAGGTAAATGGGAAAAGAGTTAACAATCTCTTTTATAAACATGGCTTTGACCCCATTAAATTCGTGTTTTTCTCAAAAATAGCTTAGCTTTGCTATCCTAATTTAATGCTATGTCTACCTACCAGCCTGTTAAAAAAGTAACAACTCACACGCTTCAAGAAATGAAGAATCGAAATGAGAAAATTTCGATGCTCACAGGTTATGATTTTTCTATGGCTCGAATTATCGATGAGGCTGGAGTGGATGTGATTTTGGTAGGTGATTCTGCCTCAAACGTTATGGCAGGTCATGAGACAACCCTCCCAATTACTTTGGAACAAATGATTTATCATGCCAGTTCGGTTGTTCGTGCCGTTAGTCGTTCTCTTGTTGTGGTGGATTTGCCATTTGGTAGTTACCAAGGAAATTCGAAAGAAGCCCTGTCAAGTGCCATTCGAATCATGAAGGAATCAGGTGCACATTCTGTAAAGATGGAAGGTGGACAAGAAATTATAGAATCTGTTAAGCGAATTTTAACAGCGGGAATTCCTGTTATGGGTCACCTTGGATTGACACCACAATCCATCTATAAATTTGGAACTTATGTTGTTCGTGCTAAAGAGGAGGAAGAGGCAATCAGGTTGAAAGAAGATGCGAAGTTATTAGAAGAAGCAGGATGTTTTGCCATCGTTCTTGAAAAAATACCTGCAGCATTAGCAAGCGAGGTGGCTAAGTCGGTTCAAATTCCAATAATTGGAATAGGTGCCGGAAATGATGTGGATGGACAAGTTTTAGTTGTTCATGATATGTTGGGTATAAACAATGAGTTTAATCCACGTTTTCTTCGAAAGTACAACAATTTGCATGATCAAATGCTAAGTTCATTTCGACAATATATTAGTGATGTAAAATCAGTTGATTTTCCCAATGAAAAAGAACAATATTAAATCAATTTATATGAAAATAGGAATTATTGCAGTTTTTGCTGCTTTGTTATCCCTAGGATTTTTATCCTTTCAAGAGAATGAAACGACGGATGATCAAAAAACGACCGTTTCAATAAAAAAATCCAAGAAAGTTAGTACAAACATCAACGATGATGAATTTATAACAATTGTTGCAGTTGGCGACATAATGATGGGGACCAATTATCCAAGTGAAAATTATTTACCACCAAAAGATGTAAAATTACTCAGCCCAATGTATGAATATTTCAAATATGGTGATGTAGTATTTGGTAATTTGGAAGGAACGGTTTTAAACTCGGGTGGGGAGGTTAAATCATGTTCAAATCCATCCACATGTTATGCTTTTCGTCAACCTGAATATTTCTTAGATCAATTAAAAGAAGCTGGCTTCAACATGCTCTCAGTTGCCAATAATCATGTGGGTGATTTTGGTGCAACGGGTAGAAAAAATACGATAAAGGCTCTTACTGATCGAGGTTTTTGTTTTGCCGGACAAACAACTTGCCCTACCGGAATATTGAATGTAAAAGGTTTGAAAATAGGATTAACAGCCTATGCCCCGAATAATGGCTGTATGTCAATTAATGATCATGATTTAATGGTGAAAACTGTAAAGCAATTGAAAAGCACTTGTGATTTAGTAATTGTATCGTTTCACGGAGGAGCAGAAGGACCAAGTGCAAGTCATGTTCCAAAGAAGACTGAAATTTTCTTGGGTGAAAATAGAGGTAATGTTACCGAATTTGCACGCAAAGCAATTGATGCTGGGGCAGATGTAGTTTTGGGGCATGGACCTCACGTTTCTCGTGCTATAGACTGTTACAAAGGAAAATTCATCACCTATTCCATGGGGAATTTTTGTACCTATGGTCGCTTCAGTTTGCGAGGCAGTGCTGGAATAGCTCCTTTATTTCAGCTTAAGTTGAAAAAGGATGGAACATTTGTGGAAGGAAAAATTATTTCCATTGCTCAATTAGGTGAAGGAGGTCCTGTTTTTGATAAAAATAGCGCGGCACTTAAGGAAATTAAACAATTAACATTAAGTGACTTTCCTGACAATAAAGCCGTTTTTGATGACGAAGGAAATTTTTCATTTAAATAAAACATGAAAATTTCTGCATCGATTTACAGCGATAAAAAACGTTCGTTAAGAGAAGTTATTCAAGACTTAGAAAATCACCAAGTTGATTTACTCCATGTAGATTGTAATGATGACCCTAGTGTTTTTGATGATATTGCGCAAATTCGTAAGTGGACATCTATTCCAGTCGATTTACACTTAATAACAAGTACACCTGAAAAGTATTTTGATCTCTTGATTCAAAATCCAGTGGATTATTTGACCTTTCAATTGGAGGATTTAAAAGGGAAACTAGAAATTCCGAAAGAAATTTCGTGTAAAAAAGGAATAGCAATTACTACTCCAACACCTATTGATGTTTTTGAAGATTTTTCAGATTTTCATTTTATTCTTATCATGGCAACTGTTCCAGGTCAAAGTGGGGGATTGTTTGATAAAATCAACTTTGATAAAATCCGTCGGTTTCGAAAAAAATATCCAAATAAATCCATTCATGTTGACGGAGGTGTTAATGGAGAAGTTTCCTTTATTCTGAGGAATATGGGGGTCAGTTGTTCTGTTTCGGGCTCCTATCTTTTCAATGCTCCAAGTGTTGGTCATGCACTTTTCAGCTTGCAAGGAAAGAACATTGAATCGCACTATCAAGTGGGAGATTTTATGACACCGTTAGATGAATGTCCTGTTGTTTATAAAGATGAGCATAATCTTGGACAAGTGCTAAATGCCATAGAGAATGGAAATCTCGGATTTTGTCTTGTTCTTGAAAATTCAGGAAAATTAGCTGGATTAATTTCAAGTGCAGATATCCGCAAAGCCTTGTTACTAACTTTAGATGATTTGCAGAAGTTAAATGTTTCAATGATGCTCAATCCCAATCCGTTAATTATTAAAGATTCAGATTCGGTAGTAGATATGCTAGGATTGATAAAAACAAGTTCCTTTCCTGTAATGTATTTGCCTGTTGTAAATACATTAGGTCATGCGGTTGGAATTGTTAACTTTGCCAACCTAATAAAGGCTGAAATATGATTATTCAATTAAAGAAATCCGTTTCAATCGAACAAGCAAATACACTTGCCTCTGTTAATCAAGCATTTTGTATCCAAATGGATGATAAAATCCTCCTAATAACAGGTTCAGGTGTAAAAAATGTCCCACAAGAATTAGAGTCGCTAACTGATCAGTTTTGGATTTTCGCCAATGATATGCAATTGGCATCTAAGGCGTTTAATTCTGCTAAACGAAAGATAAAGCTGTCTAATGTTGAAATTGGAGGTGATACAAAAAATACGCTTCTAATTGGTGGACCTTGTAGTGTTGAATCAGAGGAACAAATTCGATCTTCTGCCGAATTAATAAAAAGTTTAGGACTTACTACATTAAGAGGTGGTTGCTACAAACCGAGAACAAGTCCCTATTCTTTTCAAGGATTAGGATTAGAAGGTTTGAAATTTTTAGCTAAAATGCGAGAGGATTACGGTCTGAATGTAATTACTGAGGCTCGAGATGCAACTCATATTGAAGAAATAATTGACTATACAGATGTCATCCAAGTGGGAGCGAAGGCAATGTACGATCAAGGAATTTTGAGAGCGTGTTCAAAAACATCGAAGCCCGTATTAATCAAACGAGGATTTGGTACAACACTTCAAGAATTTGTTCAGGCTGCGGAATTTGTATTATCCGGAGGAAATCCGAATGTGATTTTATGCGAACGAGGACTGCGAACCTTTGAAACTGGAACGCGCTTTACGTTGGATTTGTGTGGTGTTGCTTGGTTACAAGAATATACAAATCTTCCAATAGTTTTAGATCCATCTCATGCAATGGGATACGCTTATGGAGTTCCTGTATTGGCAAGAGCTTGTGTGGCAATGGGAATCGATGGATTACTTATTGAAGCTCATCCTAATCCTAAAGTTGCAAAATCAGATGCTTCTCAACAATTGGATCACGCTCAATTTTCAGATTTATTACAGTCGTTAAGGCCTGTTGCGGAAAGCGTGGGTTATAAAATGGTATAACATGCATTTAGAACAAAATATCAAAGGACTTTGCTCCAAATTTGGACTCGATTTTCAAGATTTTTTAAGTGATTTAGATGTTGAAGACGTTCATGAATTAACCATTTTTGATTTAGAGGCTATTTGTGAAGAATATGAAGTGGATATGCTTTCACTTTTATTCAAACCTATTTTTAGAGCGAATCAATGGAAAAACAAAGCGAAGAACATAAAGTTGCTAGTAATTGATATCGATGGAGTTTTAACGGATGGGGGCATGTATTTTACCGAATCAGGCGATCAAATAAAAAAATACAATACCAAAGATGGAATGGGTATCATGAAACTTCAGGAAAAAGGAGTTCAAGTTGCCTTTCTTTCATCCGGTTTTACAAATAACATGATTTCTGCTCGTGCTGAAATGTTGGGAGTAAAATTATGTTATGTTGGTCGTGATAAAAAGATTGATATATTGAATCAATGGTTGACTGATTTAAGTCTTGATTTTAAACAAGTTGCCTATTTAGGTGATGACGTTAATGATTTAGATTGCATCCGAAAAGTAGGTTTTTCTGCTTGTCCTTCTAATGCTCTTAATGCTGTTAAAACAGAAGTTGATATAATACTTTCACTCAAAGGTGGTGATGGTTGTGCCCGCGAATTTATCGACAATTATTTACTTGAATCTCCTATTTCCTAAACATGACTAAAATTACGATTGGAATAATCAAAG
>JBIIHD010000098.1:0-5333 GCA_044236095.1 Crocinitomicaceae bacterium
ATTTGGTTACACACACCATTTTAATGGAAAACAAAGCGTTGGTTTTGATGAGTAAGAATTATATTAATCGTAGATTAAATATTGATTATCAAGAGTATAATCACTGGGCGGATTTAAGTCAAGATGAAATTATTCTTGTAGAAAAGGCTTTCACGGCAATGAAGATGGCTTATGCCCCTTACAGTAATTTTAATGTTGGAGCAAGTGTATTACTCGATGATGGATCAATTGTAACCGGGAATAATCAAGAAAATATTGCATATCCATCAGGTCTTTGTGCGGAACGGGTTGCTCTATTTCATGTGGGATCTAATTTCCCAAATCGCAAGGTTAAAACTGTTGCAATCGTAGCAAAAGGTGAATTGGTTGAGAAAGATAAATGGTTAACACCTTGCGGTGGTTGTAGACAAGTAATGGCTGAAACCATGAAAAGACAAAATGAAAGTTTCAATATTATTCTTGTCAGCCAAAACGATAAGGTTTTAGTTTTCAATTCTATTCAAGATTTACTACCATTTATATTTGGTGTATGAATCACTTTAGGTCAAGATATTCAAAATAAATTCCCGGTGGCGCAGGATCATCTTTCGTGAAATTTAAACGCTCAACCTTACCTTCGGTTCTTCTGTTTATTTGGTTATATTTTTCAATTACATTCTGATTTCCTTTAAATTGATTAATATATTCCTCGGTTAGTAAGATTACCTGTCCGTCATTACTTTTGATTTTTGTTGGTTCTTTTTCTCCCATTCCCATGGGAATTATTCTTCTTGGATCAATTCCTTTTTTTTCAATCAGATATTTGAAACAAGCCCTAGATCTATTTTCTGATAAAATTAAATTACGCCTTGCATCGCCTCTAGAATCTGTGTGGGAAATTAATCGAATAATTAAAGTGGGATAATTAGTCAACAACTGGGCAATATAATTTAATGAGTCGATAGATGATATTTCTGAATTATTTACAAATTCCCATGAGTCTGTTTTATATCTAATTTCGGGAATTCGAATTAAATCATCCACTTTCAATTTGGGTTGATTTACGGAAATTACTTCTTGAATTTCTTGACCTTTTTGATCAGTAATTTTCACTGTATATATACCTTCTCTCAATTGATAGCAATCCGGCGTTTGCATGCCATTTGACCAACTATATTTATAAGGAGGGTGTCCTGAAATACTATCTAAATGAATTTCACCATCAGAACCATTGAAGAATGAAGCGTCTTTTTTTGAAAAGGATGCTTTAAGTGGAGTATTAGGTTTTATAGATGAAATAAAGAGATTGGCATTTTTGTTTTCTCTTGTTGAAGACCAAATAAAATGATTTCCCGCTTGAATTAGATAAGCATCAAAATATGATGAATTAATTACTGGGCCTGCATTTTTTGGTTCTGTCCAATTACCTAAGTTGTCTTTAACAGAATAAAAAATATCTGCTCCACCATAGGTGTTTTTTTGCCCATTTGAAGAGTAATACAAAGTATCCTTATTATTTGATAAGAATGGACTAATTTCGAAACCTATGGAATTTATATTTTCTCCTAAATTTTTGGGTTCAGTCCATTCATTGTTCAGCTTTTCAATGATATATAAATCCTCTAGTCCACGAGAATCTTGTCCTTGATATGAAATAATAATGGTTTTTTCATCCGGATGAACATAGAATCCATAGCTATTCGTGTTGATTTTTAAATTAGGGATGGAAATCTGAATTGGTTTCTTAAATTCTCCATTAATTAGATCCGAATAAGCCAAACCATTATTTCGTGAGTAACTGTCTAATAAATATACTCTTGATCCAGTATAGTTTATTCCACATATTCCATTGTTTTTTGAAGTATTTAGTTCCGAAATATATTCTATTTCGTTAAGTTTTTTTTCGGATATATTTAATTTTGATACATATATATCTTGATTCCATTTACCGGAGTATTTTTCTTCGGTTTTAAGTCGAACAAAATAAAGTTCTTGAGTTTGTGAATTGAAAATTGGTGAAATTTCCTCGTTTGATGAAAAATCCGAATAACTCAATTTTACAGCTTCACTTAAATCTCTTATTTGACTATAATTGAAATTAGAAAAGGATATCAGAAAACTAAGAAATACTAATTTATTCACCGAATCGATAATTTAAAATTATTTCATGTCCACCATTAGAAAACTTTCGAATACTTGTTGTTTCAAAATCAATGGAATATCCAAGTTGAAATTTTTCATAGATTAAAAATCCACCCATTATACCAACACTAGATCTATTTCTGTAGTGAATCCCTGCCCAAAGACTATTTGGGAATAATGTTCGCAATGAAACTTCAAGAGATAGGGGAGTCGGCTGCATCTTTTTTACAAGGAGCATACCTTGGATATCGCAAACTTCTGGAATTTTATAGGTATAACCTGTAAATAAATTCCAGTGCATTCTTTGGTCAAAAAATGCGGTAGATGACATCGGTACATCGAGATAAGATTTTGTAATTTGATTCATGGCTAATCCAAGTAAAAAATTATCATTTACAATGGTTACTCCTAAACCAAGGTCAAATGAATTTCTTCTATTTGTCCCACCAATGAACTGATCATATTCATCATCTCCACCTTGATAAATTTGACTTGGGTCATTTACATTTAAAACCTGTGCTTTGTCTTGATTAAAACTAAAATTAGACCAACCAAATCTTGCACCTAAATGAGCTCTCCAATCATTATTGAGATTTATTCCAAGACTATAATTACCAGTTATTCCTGACCTTCCAAATGCACCGTACTGATCATGGATAAATTGACCTCCTAAAGAATGGGATAGAGCAGATTCAGAGATAGTGTCAACATTTGTCTCATTTTCATCAATTCGTAAACCTGAGTTTATTTCTCTTTTTTTATTGACAGATGGTAATTTTGTTGAGCCGCTCAGAAAAAGACTTCGTGGTTCAGAACCGAAACCCAGCATCTGCCAACGCCCACCAATTGAAATACATGATTTTTCATTTAAACCGATAGCGGAAGGATTGAAAATATCTAAATTAGTTGAAAATTGACTTAATTGAGGTAATTGCTGGTTAAAAATAAACCAAGAGCTCAAGATAAAACAACAAGAAATTATGTACCTCATTAGTCTAGTTTTTAAGAATTATTGATACGATTCCATTCAATGGCTTGAATTCTTTGTTTTCAGACAGCTCAATGACATAGTAATAGGTACCCACTGGAAGTTTTGCGGCCTTGTAACTTCCATCCCATGGTTTACTCGAGTATGTACCAGGTAACGATTCATACAGTAATTCACCCCAGCGGTTAAAAACTTTAACGATATTATTGGGATATTGGGAATCGAGTCCGTAAATGGACCAGAGATCGTTTTCACCATCATTGTTTGGAGTAAATGCGGATGGAATGATTAAATCGCAGGGTTCAATTGTAACCGTAAAATTAGTAGGTAATCCCTCGCAACCGTTAATCGTGTGTGTTGCATAATAGGTTTGAGTTAATTGATTAGAAGGTAATAATTGTAAGTTATTCCCTAAATAATTTGTTAAATCGGAATTGCCATACCAACGGATTCCATCATTTACATTTAATACTTGTAGAGGTTGAATTGTTGAATTCAAGCAAAAAATGCTGTCTCCTGAAATCAATGGCGATATTGGAGCGTCTGCTGAATCAATGCTAATATTTGACGTAAGGTTGTTTGAACAGTATTGATCTGCTATTGAATCAATTGCGTAAAAACCGATTTGATTTCCGAGTGAAATTGTTTGTGAATTGGATGATGTTAGAATAATGCTATCGTTGATTCTGTAATAAATATTGAAAGATGGAGAACCCGTTACATTTAATAGAATAGAGTTAAATTCTTGATTGTTACAATTGTAATCTCCTCCGGATAACGTTATTAAATTTGGTGGATTTCTGAGTATAAAATCAAATGTATCCGGAACAAAACTTCCGCATATTTCCGCGGTGTAGGTAATTTGATAATTCCCGGGAATAGAATTTTGAGTTGAAATAACACCAGTAGAAGGATTAATATTTAATCCCGGTTGCAAACTATTGTAGAATCCACCATTGACATGACTAGATCCTAAAATCGGATAAATTAGAGAATCGTTTAAACAACCATTTGAAGGAAATAGTACATCATAATCAGGATCAATGTTTGACATAGTAACAGTCACTTGTTCAGTGCAATAATTCTGTGACCTGAGAGAAATGTCATCAATGGCAAAGTCATTGCCAATTCCTTCGTAAATTAAATCGTATAGACAGATTTCAGCAGTGAGGTTATTTCCAGAATTCCAAACATAGCTCACCTGTCCCCATGTACAGTTTTGATTGGGCACTGAGCTGTTTCCTATAGCGATTCCATTAATTTTCACCTGAATATTTGCCGTATTGGAACTAGTTAAACTTGTCGCCCAATATGAAAATAAGTAGTCTTTATTGGGCTCAACTGCAACAAGTTGACACCAGAAAGGATCGTTTCCGATATTATAGGTTGAACCATCTAAAATCATCATTTTTCCAGTTCCATCTCCAACTGTGTGATCAATACAAGCTGAGAAGCCTGTATACCAATTACTTGGATTTGTCATAATTCCATATGCTCTTTGAGCTCCACCTGGATTTGATGGAGAATAATACTGATATTCAGATGAGAAACCTTGATTACCTAGCTGAAAATCACCGTTAAATATCAAATTTGAATTATTTACAGATGAACTCACTTCATAAATTGTATTTATCGTGGGGTTCACGGAAATAGACGTTGATGTAGACGGAAATCCTACTTCAAAGGGATTATTTGAATTCCAGGTGTAAGAATTATTTCCTCCAGAAACATTTAAATTTACTGAGCTTCCCGGACATATTGAAGTGTCTCCCGGTGTAATTACTAAATTGGAAATACTGGTTACCTCAACATTTTGCACAGAATCAATTATTCCATTTGCATCCATAAGTCCAATTGTATAAATGCCGGGTTCAACAAACTGAAAAATTCCAGTATCGTTGGTTATTGGAATTGGCTGTGGACCAATGATTCGAAAAATGTATGGAGCAACTCCACCAGTGGGATAAATGACAATAAGACCTGAATTTGGATCTTCACAATTAGGCTGAGTAACTGAATAGGTGAAACCTAAAGGGATTGAATTTATCGTTAACTGAATATCATCAATGGCAAAATCATTACCTACTGGATTAGTATTATTATTATACATTTCAATGTTTACACATGAATTGGTAGCTGTAAAAATATAACGCACTTGAAGCCATCCAAAATTTGGAATCGGAGCGAGTGTGGTGCCAAAATCAAGTGAAACATTACTTGCATT
>JBIIHD010000099.1:0-5329 GCA_044236095.1 Crocinitomicaceae bacterium
TTGCTTTGTCGTTGAAGTAAGCAATTCAGCACCAAATTTTTTAAATATACTGTATCGAATTTAGAAAACTGGATAGCTTTTCGAGCCAGCTCAAATAAATCGGAATATGTAAAATCCTTTTTATTTGAGGAAAGGATACCTAAATCTTTAATCCATTTTGAGAGTTTGGATTCGATTGACATTAAAAAAGATTTTTCAATTAATTCCGTCTTAATTTGGGAAACTATACGGGTCAATTGATTTTCATGAATAAATTCTAAAGTTGGTTTTAATTTTTCCCATTCTTTCAATGAAGGAAGATCACTCGAATAGCCAATATCCACAGGTATTTTCTTCTGATCATATTCCTTTAAAAATTCAAGAATTGTCTTTCCATTTGCCAAACCGGGTTGATGCAAAAGATCCAATAAGTTTTGTAATTCTTGAACATGGTAGTAATGAATGGGCTTAAAATGATCTTTTTGAAATGCTAATAACTCAATACGCTGCCATTCATTTTTTAATGACTGAATGAAATCTGTATTTGAAAAATGACTTGTTGTGGTGTAACATAGTCCACCCAAATTCAAAGAATTCATTTTCTTTTCAATAACATCCAGCGCAACTCGTTTTTCTGAAATTACAACCGTTGTTTGCTCTGATTCTAGAATTTTACCTAAAAGATTAGCTATAACCTGGGATTTTCCTGTCCCGGGAGGACCTTGAACCACGCAATTTTCCGATTGAATTTTATTCAGAATATCTAGTTGATCTGGATCGGCAGGAACTAATTTGTTGTATGAAAAGTCAAATGTTTCAAATATAAGACTGTCATGTACTCCAAAAACTTGTTTCAGACAATTTGAGTAATCTTTGCAGGCTAAAAGCGATTCAATTTCTCGAATAATTTCAAATCGATGAGGATGAAAGTTTCCAATATAACTAACATCGTCAAGTACTTCAAGATTATTTTGATTGTGTAAAAAACTGAATATTTCTTCAATATCGGTTGGGATATTAATATCAAATTCTTTCTCAAAAAAATGAATCAAATATGGATTGACATTTTTTTCTTCGTTTTCACTTACTATAACCAATTTAGATAGACGATCAATTTTTAGTTGTGCTTCATTCAATAAAATAGGGAAGTGGTAGTTTCTTTCCTTCCAATTTAAACTAACCTCCCCTTGAGCCGAGCAAAGCGGATTCAGTCCGGATTCTTTTTCGATACTTTTAGCTGATCTCACAAGTTTTTCCCAGGTCGAATCAAGAATTAATGGTTTGTTTTTCAGGTTAATTATTCCATTTGAATGGACATTGGCCAAGGGATCGTTGCTCGGAACGTGGAAAGAATTCCTCAAACTAGAGCGAAGAAGCTCTTGAATTTCCTGATTATGCAATGATTCCGACATAAAGAATGATAAGATAAAAAAAATCCCGGCTCAATAAAAAACCGGGATTGAAAATAGTTTATTTTAGACTATAAACCAAAGGCTGTTTTCACTTGATCTACATAGTCTAATTTTTCCCATGTAAATAATTCAACTTCTTTAGTAATAACTGTTCCGTCCGGAGCTTTGAATTTTTTTATTACCACTTCATTTTTACGCCCCATGTGCCCATAAGCTGCAGTTTCTTGGTACATTGGATTTCGAAGTTTTAATCTTTTTTCGATGAAGTATGGTCGCATGTCAAAAATTTCGGAAACTTTCTGAGCAATTTCACCATCTTTCAAATTTACTTTTGATGTACCATAGGTGTTTACATACAAACCACAAGGTTGAGCTACTCCGATGGCATAAGAAACCTGAACTAAAACCTCATCGCAAACTCCTGCTGCAACTAAATTTTTCGCAATGTGACGTGTGGCATAAGCCGCAGATCTATCTACTTTAGAAGGGTCTTTTCCTGAAAATGCTCCACCACCATGTGCACCTTTACCACCATAGGTGTCAACAATAATTTTTCTACCCGTTAATCCTGTATCTCCATGTGGGCCACCAATTACAAATTTTCCAGTTGGATTAATATGATATTGAATATTGTCGTTAAATAACGATTGAAGTTCTGGTTTTAATTTAGCCTTCACACGAGGAATAACGATTTCTATGATATCTTTTTTAATCTTAGCCAACATTTCTGCTTCTGTTGCAAAATCATCATGTTGCGTTGAAACAACGATTGTATCTATGCGCTGAGGAACATTATCATCAGAATATTCGATTGTTACTTGCGATTTAGCATCAGGTCGTAAATAAGGAATCAAATTAGGCTCATTATTTCTGATGTAAGACAGTTCTTGTAAAATCTTGTGCGCCAAATCAAGAGCTAACGGCATGTAATTTTCCGTTTCACGCGTTGCATATCCGAACATCATTCCTTGATCACCAGCACCTTGATCCTCAGGATTTGTTCGTTCAACACCTTGATTTATGTCTGAAGATTGTTCATGTAATGCTGAAAAAATACCACATGAGTTCGCATCAAACATATACTCAGATTTTGTATAACCAATCTGCTTAATAGTTTCTCTTGCAATGGATTGAACATCCAAATATGAATTTGTTTTAATTTCACCGGCCAAAACAACTTGACCAGTGGTAACAAGTGTTTCGCATGCTACTTTTGAATTAGGATCAAAAGCCATGAAGTGATCAATTAATGCATCCGAAATTTGATCGGAAACTTTATCTGGGTGTCCCTCTGAGACTGACTCAGATGTAAATAAATATGGCATCTTTCAATATTTTAAGTGGCACAAAGGTAATAATTCTTCACTGAAACAAAAAGTGTTGAAAGTATTTTATGAAAGTTTACAATTAATGAAGATTTAATCAGAACTTTGAATCGTGAAATGGGTTAATCAAATATTAATATTTCCTTTAATTATATTAACGAAAATATATCAATGGATTATTTCTCCATTATTCCCATCCGTTTGCAGGTATCAGCCCACCTGTTCGCATTACATGATTGAAAGCTTGCGCGTGTGGGGTCCATTTAAAGGATTATTTTTAGGAGTTAAGCGGATATTAAGCTGTCACCCTTGGGGTGGGCATGGTCACGACCCGGTACCTCCAAGAAATAAAAAAACCGCCTGAAATCAAGCGGTTTAATACTTTTTAATAATTCCAATTATGCTTCTGTAACTTCAATTGGATTTACAGAAACAAATGAACGGTTGTCTTTTTTCTTACGAAATTCAACAACACCATCAACCAATGCAAACAATGTATGATCTTTACCGATTCCAACATTATTACCTGGATGGTGAGTTGTTCCTCTCTGACGAACAATAATATTACCTGCAATTGCAGCTTGTCCACCAAAAATTTTAACTCCTAGACGTTTGCTATGAGATTCACGACCGTTTTTCGAACTACCGACTCCTTTCTTGTGTGCCATGACTTAAACTTTTTTCTTATTTAACCTTAATGTCTTTAATTGTGATGCTGGTAAAAGATTGACGATGACCGTTTTTCTTTTTATACCCTTTACGACGTTTTTTCTTGAAAACAATAACCTTGTCTCCTTTCACATGATCATTTACTTCCGCAGAAACGATTGCTCCTGCTATAGCCGGGGCGCCAACTTGAATTTTCCCATCATTATCAATCAACAAAACACGGTCAAAATCTAATTTAGTACCGCTTTCTGCTGCTAAACGATGTACAAAAATCTTTTGGTCTTTTTGCACTTTAAACTGCTGCCCTGCTATCTCTACAATTGCGTACATATAGCTAATTTTTAGTTAATACTTCCCAAAATGGGGATGCAAAGTTATAATAATTTTGGCAAAATACAACTAATTATAAAGAAACTTGACTGATTTTTTCTGTCGAACATCTTGGATGTAATAATAATTACCTTTTTTTAGGGGCAATCTTGAAAGAACAATACAATCACTTTCCTTTGTGAAAGAAATAGTGGCTGCAAGTGAACCATCCATGTTGAGAATCTCAAGTTCCGTAAATTTCCAGGAGAGATTAAGTAGATCGTGAGATGGATTCGGAAAAACTTCGAATTCAAATTTTTCTGTTTCTGTTATATTGAGGTTGGGATTTTCTAAAAATGTTGTAAAATCAAATCGAAATAACTTAGGTGGGATTGTTATAATACTAGAGGTAATTTTTTCAGAAGAAATAAAACCGGATGTATCATCTTTCCATGAAATCCCTTCGGTTTGGGATAGTGTCAGCATATTTCCGATTTCAATTCTTCGTTTGTTTCCTTGAAAAAAATTCTGTTCTGGATAATTGAAGAGCAGATAAACAAAACCTGTATAAAAGTTTGATCCGTTGTTTTTATACCCCAAAAGAGCTAACCTTCCAGAAACACTGTCGATTGTTGCATCTGTAATTAGTCCATCTACCCACATACTATCTTTGAGTATGGCAGAGATAGTATCTGTTGAATTCAGTGGAATAACATAGTGTTTTGTGTAGAGATTTTCCCAGCCTTTGGTGAAAAGATGGAGAGAATCTCGATAATAAATAAATGCCTCACAATCAAAATTATGGTCATTGGCAGTGTTTACAAAGTTTAATTGATCTGGATATAAAAATGAAAGACTTATGGCATTAACACTGTCATTTTGTGCTAATTCATTTTTGTTTAATCGGTATATTTTCAAATTTGTCCTATTTCCAGAATTATTCCCGAAATCACCGATAAAAATTTCGTTTTCACTTTCAGTAATTGCTTCCCAATCAATATTTTGAGATAAATTCATGTGAATATTTCTAACCAAAAGTCCATTTTGATTGAGCACATAAATTTCATTACCATTTCCACCATCATTGATCGTGTAGATCGAATCATTTAAGTAAATCAAACCTGAATTCTCTTTCAACTCATCTGTCAAGTCGTTTACCAACTCAGGTGAATAAGTTGTTGAACCATAAACGCAAGAGCCATCGTTTTCAATAGCTGACGGATTATAGTTTAGTGCTTGCGGGTCTGTACAACCAACTTGACATAATAAACAGTTTGTTAAAAAGAGACATATAAAACCTACAATAATTTTCAATACCATGCTTTTTTAAATCAAATTTTATCTAAATTCGTCAAAAAATAAAGATTATGAACAAAATAGGATTATTTATTTTAGTTGTAGGACTCGGAGTTGGGTTCTCTTCTTGCAAAAAGAAAGGATGTACAGATCCATCTGCAACAAATTTCAATAGTAAAGCGAAAAAAGATGATGGAAGTTGTTTGTACAAGCCAACTATCAAAATTATTGGTGCGGCAGATACTTCAATTAGTGTCGGTTCTACTTACACAGATCTGGGGGCTACTGCTACAAATAAAGATGGAAGTTCGGTCGATGTTACCGTAGATAATCAAGTTG
>JBIIHD010000101.1:0-5328 GCA_044236095.1 Crocinitomicaceae bacterium
GGTTAAATTAATCCTGTGGAAAGAGGTTATAATTCAAGCCTTCGTTCCATGTTATACCTTCTCCAAATAATCACTTAACTCCCAGGCTGGCACAAACTGAATTCCTTCTTTCTCAGAATACGGTAATTCATACATGGTGATTATGGATTTAGGGTTATTATTTTTCAAAGTGAGTAAATTATTAAATTCTCGATCAAATGTTGCTTTTGTTTCGAGATTAAATGCTACCTGAATGTAGAGTGTTTTCGAATTTTTTGTCGCGATAAAATCAATTTCTTTATCTCGCAAAACACCAACTTGTGCGTGATATTCAGCTTTCATGAGTTCCAAAAAAATGCAATTTTCAAGAACATTAAGTCACAGTTGAATATTTTGTAAAAAACAATTTATTCAGTTACAACCAAATATTTTGCATTAATTAAGATTTTATCAGATTCAATTTAAAAAACATCAAAGACTAAAAACATATAATTTATTCTCACTTTTCTTTAAAAAAAAGACAATCATTGCCACGTACTTTTGAAGAAATTCAAGATATGAGATTTGACTGGTTTTTTATTTTATTATTTTTTCTCATTTCATGTAATTCCAAACGTGAATCAACAAAACCAAAGAGGGAAACGTTAATCAACACCGTTTATTCGAGTGTCACTATTGAGCCTAATAACGTGTACAAAGTAAATTCAACTTTTTCAGGGAATATAGAGGATATCTTAGTTCAGGAAGGTGATTTGGTAAAAAAAGGCGATATTCTTTTCATTTTAGCCAATAAACCCATTCGATTAAATCAAGAGAATGAACAATTAAATCAGTCATTGCTTTTGCAATCATACAAAGGAAGAGCAAATGTGTTAGAGGATATAAAACTCGAATTTCAAGCAGCGAAAATCAATTATCAAAACGACTCAACAAATTATATTCGCTTTCAAAACTTATATGATCAAAATGCTTGTTCAAAGATCGAATTGGAAAAAGCGCAAATGGCTTACCGGCTATCTACCAGTCAGTTAAAATCTATTCAAAACAAAATTATCCGCAAAGAAAATGAATTGAAAACTCAGATTAATCTTGCACAAAACAATGTTCAGATTTCAAGTTTGCGCACTGCTGATGGAATTATTTCTTCGCGCATCGACGGTAAACTGTTTGAACTTTTCAAAAAGAAGGGCGAATATGTTTCAATTCAAGAAACCATGGCGATTATTGGCGATCACGATAAATTTTTTCTCAAAATGCTTGTCGACGAAGTAGATATTCCTAAAATACAAGTAGGACAAAAAGTGGTCGTTGAATTAGAAGCCTATAAAAATCAAGTATTTGAAGCTCATGTTTCAAAAATTTCGCCCAAAATGGATGAGAAAACGCAAACATTTGTGGTTGAGGCAAAATTTATAAAAATTCCTCCCAAATTATACATGGGATTGACTGGCGAAGGAAATATTTTGATTGATTCCAAACACAAAGCATTGGTAATTCCTCGTGATTATTTATTACCAGGAAACAAAGTAGAAACAGACAATGGATTGGTAACCGTGAAAACAGGAATGGCAAATTGGGATTACATCGAAATTCTTTCAGGAATAACGGAAAACACCACTATTTACAAACCGAAATAAGCATGAATTTTCCACTTTTATTGTCTATTTCCAAAACGCAAATGTTGGCTCGTAAAAAACAAACTCTCATTGCGGCTCTTGGAGTGACATTTGGTATTGGAGCTTACATCATCATGATGAGTTTCATGAGTGGACTTAATGATTTGTTGGATAATTTGATTTTAAACCGAACACCGCATGTTCATTTGTACAACGAAGTGAAACCAACCAAAAATCAGCCTATTTTTCTATCAACCGAATTTGCAGACAAAATCAAAATGATTGAGTCAATCAAACCTAAAAAGCAACAATTGAAAATCCATAATGCCCTACCAATTATTAAGTATTTGGAGTCAAAGAAAGATGTTAAAAGTATCACACCACAAGTAAAAGCTCAGGCTCTTTATTTAGGTGGATCTAGTCAGTTGACAGGAATGTTAACCGGGGTGAATGTGATACAAGAGGTAAAACAATATTACCTCAATGATTATGTAGTAGCAGGAAATGCCTTGGATTTGTTGAAAAATGAAAAAGGAATCGTTTTAGGAATTGGGATAGCACAAAAACTTTCTCTCGATTTGGGAGATTTCATCCAAATTGGAACATTGAGAGGAGAAATTTTTTCACTTAAAATTGTAGGTTTATTTCAGAGCGGCATGACTGAGATCGATAACATCCAAAGCTATGTGAATATTAAAATAGCACAACGAATTATGGGTGAATCCAATGATTATATAACGGATATTTTAGTGAAATTACAATCCATAGAAATGGCTCCTACATACGCAAAACATTTAGAAGAAAAATTTACGGTAACCGGCTTAGATATTCAAACTGCAAATGCACAATTTGATACGGGGACCTTTGTTCGTAATTTGATTTCATATGCTGTATCAATCACCTTGTTAATCGTAGCGGGATTTGGCATTTATAACATATTAAATATGCTTATTTATGAAAAAATAAATGATATTGCTATTCTCAAAGCTACCGGTTTTTCGAACGCTGATGTTCGCTGGATTTTTATTAGCCAGGCAATAATTATTGGGATAATTGGCGGAATTTTAGGCTTGCTTTTGGGATATTTTGTATCAAATTTAATTGATCGAACACCTTTTACCTCACACGCCATACCTAACATGGATACTTATCCTGTTAATTACAACCCAATATATTACATTGTAGGGATAGTATTCGCAATGGTTTCAACTTACTTTGCTGGGTATTTTCCGTCTAAAAAAGCAGGAAAAATCGATCCGGTGGATATAATCAGAGGACAATAATGCCAATTCTCGAAGCTAAATCCATTTCAAAATCATTTCATGTTCCAGTTGAAATGGAAATTTTGAAAGATATTTCTTTTCAGCTTAATCAAGGAGAGTTTGTCTCCATCATGGGAAAATCAGGTTGTGGAAAATCTACCTTACTTTATATTTTATCTACGATGGACACCAATTATACAGGTCAAGTTTTTATCAATGATCAACTGGTAACTGGACAAAAACCACTTGTGTTATCGCAAATTCGAAATGAAAAAATCGGTTTTGTATTTCAATTTCATTATCTGCTTTCTGAATTTACTGTTTTGGAAAATGTAATGCTGCCAGCAAAAAAACTCGGTAAAAAATCAATGGAAGAAATCAAGCACGATGCTATGACAAAATTAAAACTCTTGGATATGGAAGATCAAGCACCAAAATTAACCTATCGTTTATCTGGCGGACAAAAACAACGGGTTGCGATTGCTCGAGCATTGATTAACAATCCTATTATCATCATGGGTGATGAACCTACCGGAAACTTAGATAGCAAGAATGCTGAAACCGTTTTCAATATTTTCAAAGAGTTGTCCGAAAAGGAAAAATTATCCTTGTTGGTCGTAACTCACGATGAAGATTTTGCAAAAAAAACAAATCGAATTATTCAAATGGAAGACGGAAAAATTATCACATAAAAAAAAGCCCCAGAGGAGCTTTCTTTATAATAACTGTAGTAAAGATTTATTTTTTTGCTTCGAACGTGTAATTCAATCCAAACATAATCCCACCTGACGCAGCATTGGTTTTTTGATAGGTTGAATAGACCAACGAATTATTCAAGTTAGTTCCCAACGCATCAACTCCTTTAGCATCTGTAAGCCCATATTGCAATCGAAGACCAACATTCAAGGAAAGAGGGATTGCTTTAATGATTCGAACGTTTGCTCCAAAACCTAATACCGCAGAAGTAAAAGATTTTGAATAATTACTTGTTTCATCGCTTGTCCCATCAAAGAAATCAGAATCAGTGTAATCAAATGTATATGTTGCTTTATTAATGCTGTTTACTTGTGCTCCCAATTCAATATATGCTCCATTTTCACTTTTGAATTTAAGAAGAAGTGGGATTTGTGTTACATTCAATTTAACGTTTGAATTATATTTTCCTAAAAAATCTCCAGCATAACCACCCGTATGGGTTCCTCGTAAAAATTCAACGCCTATTCCAACTGGACCAAAATAAACAGAAGCACCAACTCCCACATTTGAGCCCCAAGCCATGGCATAATCTTGCTCAGCTCCTTGGTCTGAAATATTTTTATTGAACAACCAAGTTGAGTTGTAAGAACCTTTTACACCACCGTCAATAGAAATTTGAGCAGAAAGATTTAATGTGGTCAGAAGAACAGCAGACAGAATAATTTTTTTCATAATTAGATTTTTATTGTTTGTAAAAATAGACGAAATAATTGATTTGAGGTTGCAGAGTTTGACTAATTCTACCCTTATCCATTAGTAAATATCATTTCAATTTTAATCTCTATATTTGAAAAAATAATGTATGAAACAGTTTTCTTTTATTGTCTTTCTCGGTTTAATTTTAAGTGCCTGCGGTTCTGATGCAACAGGAAAAAATTCTTCAACATCTTCAAACAACAAAAACAATTCCTCGGGTAACGCCAAAGCAGATGACATACAAGGAGGTGAAACTATTTGGATATCAGGATTATCTATTAAAAAAGAGAAGTTCAAAGCAGAAAAGTGCTTCGATGTGCCACGTGAAGAGTGGATGGATGAAGAACCTGAACCATTTTGCGCTACCAGAGAAGTTGAATTATTGAAAATTTCGCTGAATGAAGAAAGTGTTTCTTCTAAAATTAATGAAAAAATTGCATCTATCATAACAGGTCAAAAAAATAAAACAGATGTCAAGGCTTTTGTGAACTCCGTTAAAACAACCAAAGATGTTCAAGAGGCAGCGACAGAAGAATATTACTGTAACCTCATTGATAGTACCAACCGTTTAATGAGTATATCCATTACTAATTCTTGGATGGGATATGTTGCAGCTCATCCGGGTGCTCACACGACTATCTTAAATTTTGACCTTGAAACCGGTTCAATTATAGGATTGAAAGATATTTTGGTTGATGACTATTCCAAATCATTGAAAAGCATTGTGATGAAAAATTTCATTAAAAATTACGGCAAGGAAGGATGGGATTTCACGAATTTAAACACATTTAAATTATCCGATAATGTTTCCATTGAACGAAAAGGACTACGTTTTTCTTACAACCAATATGAAATAGGTCCATACGTTGCTGGAGCACCTGAGGTATTTATTAAATGGGCAGAATTGAAAGATCTTCGCAAGGAAAATCCGTATGTGAAATTTGAATAGAAATTATTCCTTTCGTTATCATAAAAATAAATTTATGCGATTTTTAAAACCCAAACAAGATGTTTCTTTA
>JBIIHD010000100.1:0-5328 GCA_044236095.1 Crocinitomicaceae bacterium
TTTACCCATTCAAATTGATGAAAACAAGCTCAGTAAACTAATTGAAAAACAAGCTATTGGATCCGTATTAAATGTAAGTTCTCAAACCTTAGATAGAGCAACTTGGAATCAAATCCTTGCACAAATTCACGGCCCATTTAGAAATGGAAAAACTAGAGTTCCTGTTATTTATGGTGTTGATGCCATTCATGGAGCAAATTATGTGGTTGGAGGAACCTTATTTCCTCAAGAAATAGGATTAGCCGCAACGTGGAATCCTACATTGGCTAATAAAATGGGAGAAATTACGGCATACGAAACACGTGCGTCAGGTGTTCCTTGGAATTTTTCGCCAGTTTTGGATTTAGGAAGACAGCCACTTTGGTCTCGGTTTTTTGAAACATTAGGAGAAGATCCATTATTGGCATCTCAGCTTGGTGCAGAAATGGTTCGAGGTTATCAGGGAATTAATCCTGCAGATTCAACTCGTGTTGCTGCTTGTATGAAACACTTTGTGGGCTATAGCTTACCTCGTTCAGGCCGTGATAGAACACCTGCTTGGATTCCCGAAAGACAAATAAAAGAATTGTATTTACCTTCTTTTAAAGCAGCTGTTGATGCAGGAGCACTAACCGTGATGATTAATTCAGGGGATGTGAATGGAATACCAGGGCATATCAATAAAAAATTGATCACAAAAATATTGAAAGATAATTGGGGATTCAAAGGTTTTGCAGTTTCTGATTGGGAAGATATCCGAATGTTGCATACAGTTCATAAAGTGGCAAGCAGTCAAAAAGAAGCAATTATCATGGCAATAAATGCAGGACTTGACATGAGTATGGTTCCTTACAACGGACCCCATGAAGAGTACTTAAATCTTTTTAAAGAAGCCATTGATGAAAAGAGCATTTCGATGAAACGATTAGACGATGCTGCTACCCGAATTATTTATGTTAAACTTAAACTAGGGCTTTTTGAAAAACAATTTGAACCTTGGCAATCCTATCCAAAATTTGCCTCACCTGAATTCAAAGCGGCCGCAAAAAATGCAGCATTAGAATCAATTACATTGTTGAAAAATGAAAACAATACTTTACCTTTAAATAAAAATGAGAAAGTATTACTAGTTGGTGAAGCCGCGAACAATCTTATTTTTCAAAATGGCGCTTGGACGCATACTTGGCAAGGCGAAGATACAAGCTATAATACCAAAGGTAATCCTACAATTTATCAAGCCCTGAGTCAGAAACTGGGGGATAAATTAACATTTATGCAAGGATATGATTTAAAAGCTGTAAATGGATGGGAGTCATGTTCAACCTTAGACATTGAAAAAGTAAAAAGTGCTGCACAACAATCAGACAAGATAATTATTTGTCTCGGTGAAATGCCAGCAACTGAAAAACCAGGAGATGTTAAAACCTTAAATTTGTGTGAAGCACAACAAGAATTAGTTAAAGAACTCCAAACCATTGGAAAACCAATGATATTAGTTTTACTTTTTGGCAAACCTCATATTATACGTGAAATTGAACCCAAAAGCTCCGCTATTTTGAATGCCTATTTACCGGGTGATTATGGTAGCGAAGCACTAACAGAAATTATTTTTGGCGAAACGAATCCAAGTGGGAAATTACCATTTACTTATCCCCGATTTGATGGAGTCATTGAATATTATGATTACGTAAATTCAGAAACAAAGACTAACAAAACTGATGGTTTACCAATAAATCCACAATGGGCATTTGGTCATGGATTAAGTTATACTTCATTTTCATATTCAGAACTGAGTATTAAAACAATGTTTGATAAAAAAGGAAATGATTTATTTGAAGCTTCTGTTACTGTTAAAAATTCAGGTCAAAGAGAAGGAAAGGAGGTTGTTCAATGGTATATAACAGATGAATATGCAAGTGTTACTCCAGCAAACAAAAAACTCAAAGGATTTGACAAAATCAATTTAGCACCAGGGGAATCAAAAAAAGTAGTTTTTAAATTCACTTCAAAAGATTTACGCTTTGTAGGTGAGGATAACAAATGGGTGGTTGAACCTGGATTATTCCGAATTTCTTGTGGAGATCAATCCTCATCTTTTGAATTGAAATAATTCATCCTTTTTCCTAGATAATCATTTCTTTTTTACAAATTTGTAGGATAAGAAATATTTTCAGTCTAACATGGAGAAATTACGCAATTATGTCAATGGAAAATACATTGAACCTCTTTCAGATCAATATATTGATAATTTTGAACCCGCAACGGGTAAGGTCTATTCACTAATTCCAAATTCAAATGAAGCAGATGTAAATCTAGCCGTTGAAGCTGCGGACTTGGCATTTCCCATTTGGTCAGGAATGTCTGTTGAAGAACGAAGTGCTATTTTAGTAAAAGTATCTGAAGGAATTGAGCGTAGAATGGATGAATTTGTTGCAGCTGAATCTCGAGACAATGGCAAACCAGTTTCTCTAGCTAAATCGGTAGATATTCCACGTGCTGTTTCAAATTTTCATTTTTTTGCAACTGCCATTTTGCACTTTTCATCGGAATCACATTATATGGAAGGAGTTGGTGTGAACTATACAACACGGAAACCAATTGGAATTGTTGGTTGTATCTCTCCTTGGAATTTGCCATTATATCTATTTTCATGGAAAATTGCTCCTGCCCTAGCAGCTGGTAATTGTGTTATTGCTAAACCATCTGAAATCACTCCCTATACAGCGTATTTATTGGGTGAAGTATGTACTGAAGCGGGAATGCCTCCTGGGGTTTTAAATATTCTACATGGACTGGGATCAACAGTTGGTGACGCGATTGTGAAACATCCGAAAATCAAAGCGATTTCGTTTACGGGAGGAACAGCAACAGGTGAATATATTGCTCGAACAGCGGCTCCTATGTTTAAAAAATTGTCGTTAGAATTAGGAGGAAAGAATCCAAATATCATCTTTGCAGATTGTGATTTCGATGATATGATAAGCACAACTGTTCGTTCGTCTTTTGCCAATCAAGGTCAAATTTGTTTGTGTGGTTCACGCATTTTTGTGGAGCGTTCCATCTATGAAAAATTCAAAGCTGTTTTTGTTGAGAAAGTATCAAAAAGCCTGGTTTCATATCCCTCCAATCCAAAAACTCATCTTGGTGCAGTTGTTTCAAAACCACACATGGAAAAAGTATTATCATATATTGAATTAGCAAAAACAGAAGGAGGAACAATCTTAACAGGTGGGCACCAAGTAAAATTGGAAGCTCCTTATGAAAACGGGTATTATATTCGTCCAACTGTGATTGAAGGACTTTCGTATGATTGTCGAACGAATCAAGAAGAGATTTTTGGTCCTGTTGTAACGATTATGCCATTTGATACAGAAGAAGAAGCATTGATGATGGCAAATTCAACTAAATATGGTCTTGCAGGCACCATCTGGACAAGTGATTTAAAACGTGCGCATCGTGTAGCAGATAAACTTCAATCAGGAATCGTTTGGGTAAACTCTTGGTTAGTGCGTGATTTAAGAACGCCATTCGGAGGAGTAAAAGCATCGGGTGTTGGCCGTGAAGGCGGTTGGGAAGCCTTGCGATTCTTTACTGAGGCAAAAAATGTATTTATTAAATACGAATAAATGAAAAAGCTTTTTCTGTTGTTTTTTCTTTTCAGCATTGTTAGAAGTCAAGCCCAATTGGATTTGAAAGAAATAATGAAGGGTCAAGACTTCGTAGGTTATTTACCTGAAAATCATTTCTGGAATGTCGATGGTACGCATATTTTATTTGACTGGAACCCTAATGCTGAGCCTGGAAATTCTCTGTTTGCCTATTCGTTAAAAGTCAAGAAAACGGAAAAGGTTGATCCAAGAAATATTCAGATACAAATTCCATTTGATGAAAAGCAGCGATTGTTTGGCGTTGTTTATCATGCAAAAGGCGGAACCATTTACTCTTACAATACAAAAACCAAAGCAATTAAAATCATATATCAAACTGACCAAACGATTTCAGATATCCAAAGACTAAATGATCCAAATTTAGTTTCATTTCGCATCGGAAATAATCTAGTTCTTTATAATTCTGTTGAAGGTTCAATAAAGCAAATCACCAATATTGAAGCAGGAATGGAGAAACCGAAATCTATTGACACATCCTTTTTAAATAAGCAACAAGTGGAACTTTTTCAATACGTGCAAGACCAAAAGAAACGAAAGGATTGGCGCGAAAAGAAAAATCAACAACTATTCTCTTTTCCAAAAAAATGGTATAGCGGAGAGGGGAATTTAGTTGATATTCAACTTGATCCATCGAACAAATTCGTTGCAATTCGAACTTCTATTGAACCCGACTCAAAGGGCACACAAGTTGAGGATTACGTAACGGCAAGTGGTTATTCAAAATCCATTCAGGCTAGGGCAAAAGTGACAAACGAAGAACCTTCCATGAAATTAGCGATTCTCAATCGCGAAAAAGATTCCGTGCAATGGGTTGATTTTGAAACACTCCCGACAATTAAAAAAGAAGGAAAGCTGCGAGAAATCTTCGTTCATTCGCTGCGTTTTTCAGAAAGTACAAATATGGCATTATTTGATGTTCGAAGTGCAGATAACAAAGATCGTTGGATTGGTTCAATCGAGTTAAATTCTCTTACTATTTCAGTAATTGATCACCAGCACGATTCAGCTTGGATTGGTGGGCCCGGCATTTCTTCATGGAATATGGAAGAAGGAGTTTTAAACTGGTTAGATGACGGGAAAACCTGTTATTTTCAATCAGAGGTATCTGGATTTTCTCATTTGTATTTATATGATTTGGAAAGAAATAAAAAAGAAACTTTGACTCAAGGAAGTTTTGAGATTCATAGTGTTCAATTAACTAAAGACCGAAATCATTTTTATATTTCAGCAAATAAAACTCATCCCGGAAATCGAGATTTTTACAAGTTTGAAATAGCTTCAAAAACTTGGCAGCCAATATTTACAATAAACGGTTATCATGATGTAGCTCTCTCTCCGGATGAAAAGCAAATTGCAATTCGTTATTCTTCGGCAACAAAACCCTGGGAATTGTACATCGCGCCAAATTCTTTAAATAATCCGACGTTGAATCAAATCACGTATTCAACAACTGATAAATTTAAAAATTACTCGTGGAAGAGTCCTGAAGTTATTTCCATCAAAGGATCAGATAATAAATTATTCTATGCGCGCTACTACGATCCAAAAAAGGAACTCAAAAATGGAGCAGCAGTAATGTTTGTTCACGGTGCAGGATATTTGCAAAACGCACATTATTACTGGAGTAATTACTTTCGAGAATATATGTTTCACAATCTTTTAGTGGATTTAGGATATACCG
>JBIIHD010000102.1:0-5326 GCA_044236095.1 Crocinitomicaceae bacterium
ACAAGCACCGGATTCATTGATGGATGATTTGTCTAGTTATCTGATAGAAATTTTCCCGGAGAATATGAAAGCCTATACTTTTAGAGGGGATTATTTGCAGCGAACAAATAAACTAAAAGAGGCATTGGCAGTCTACTTAAAAGGATTGGAATTTGATGATTCTAAGTATCTCATATGGCAGGAAGTATTATTACTTGAATATGAATTACAAGATTTTTCTGCTTTAAACAAGGATACTAAAAGATGTCTAGAGCTTTTTCCAACAATACCAAATGTTTATTTACTGGCAGGATTATCGGCAAATCAATTAAAGTTGTACGATGATGCGATCGACTTTTTAACGAATGGAATAGACTTTGTAATGCAGGACAACCAATTGTTGGCCGAATTTTATGGGCAATATGGCGAAGCCTATTTTGGAAAAAAAGATTTTGTTAAAGCAAAAGAAAAGTATAAAAAAGCATTGACACTAGATCCTATGAGTGATATTCTAAAAAATAATTTTGCATATCGATTGGCATTCAATAAGTTAGAATTGGATTATGCCTATCAACTGATAGAAGAAGTTCTTTTGCAGAATAGCAATGTTCGATTTTTAGATACGAAAGGATTTATTTTATTTCAATCTGGAAAATATGCAGAGTCATTGATCATTTTTCAAAAGATATATTCGGAGGAAGCGGATAAAATAGTAACTGAATATTTGGGTGATGCATATTTTAAAACAGGAGATAAAACAAACGCTTTAAAATATTGGAAAAAATCTCAGGAACTCGGCTCAACGAACAAAGTATTGAAGCAGAAAATAGAAAAAATTGAATATTATGAGCCCGAATATTAGATGGATGGTTTGTTTTCTTTTTTTCGCTTCTCATCTAATTTCGCAAGAATCAAAGGAGGCAGAAAAGATTTATGAAGAAATTTCAACTCGTAATCAGATACTTAATTTGATCGAAAACCGCCCGGATTTTTTATATTCCAAAATTCAAACAGAAATTTCAGCAACAAATCCTGATTTCAATATTGAAATGAAACTATCAACTAGAGTAAAAAAGGATAGTTTGATTTTTTCGAATGTAAATTACATGGGAATTCAGGCAGCCTCCGTTCATTTGACAAAAGATAAGGGAGTTTTACTCAATCGATTTATGAAATGTTATATGGATGGTGATGCAAAATTAGTTGCTGATTTTACAGGTGTAGACTTAGATTTATTGGAATTGGAGGAGCTCCTTTTAGGTTTACCCATATATTTCACTAAATTAGAAGATTCTGGTCTTCATTTCTTACCTGATACGAATAGTATGAAAAGAGTAACCTTTTCAGGTAATTTACGTACAAATTCATCTGAACAAAAGTGGGTCGATTTGGCTTATTTGTTTGATGATTCTTTGACTTATTTGAAACAACTGAATTTAAATATCCCGAGTGACTCTTTAACGTTGGAGTGGACATGTGAAGAATTTCAAGATGTCTCCAATTATCGTCTTCCTCAAAAGGTTTCGGTTGTAATCAAAAGGTCAAATTCAATCATTGAGCTTTTTCTCAAATACAATGCTGTTGAGATAAATGTTCCAGAGAAAATTGAATTTGAAATACCTGAGAACTATGAAAAATGTAAATAATTTTTTTCTTCTTTTAGTAATTTTTTTCGCTTCTGGAATTGTTTTTAGTCAATCTAAAAGTGAGAAGCTAAAAAAAGAGCAGGTTAAAATTGAGAAAAGAATTAAAACAACGAAATCTTTATTGGAGAAAACAAAATCCCAAACACAATCATCCCTGCAAGAGCTTGAACTGGTTGAAGCTCAGATTTACTCACGTGAAATGTTGGTAAAGAATTTTGATGAGCAAGTTCGAACAGCGGAAATTGAAATGGTGGGAAAAGCGAATGATATCAAGCATATAAAAGAAAGACAGCAAACTTTGAAAAAGCAGTTTCGCCAGATGTTAATTCATGCTTACAAGAATCGCAATAAATTAGGTAAACTTATGTTTGTTTTCTCGGCGAAAAACTATTCTGAAGCATTACAACGAAATAATTATATTGAAAAAATGAAAGAGATTGAGAAAACTCAATTTCAATTATTGCGAAAAAACCAAGAAATCGTGCAAGGTGAGTATGTCAGTATAAGCAACGAGAAACAGATAAAAGAACTTGCATTGAATGAAAAAATTACAGAAAAAGAATTTATTGAAGAGGATAAAAAATTAAAGGAAGAGATTTATCAAAAACTAAGAAAGGAGGAGGAAACTCTGAAATCTAACTTAGATAAAGATGAACAAGAAAGACAACTTTTGAAAACCAAAATCAATGCAGCTATTCAGGACGAGTTGAAGAAAAGTTCAAATACTAAAACGAAAACAAAATCTACAAAAACGACAAAATCTTCAAAAACGACGAAAACTAAGACAAGTACGAAAGAAACTGTAACAACTCCCAAGAAAGAGGAGAAAGTGATTGTCACTACCACTCCAGAGTCAAGTTCCTTAGGTTCAAGTTTCTCCGTAAATAAAGGAAAGTTACCTTATCCTGTTGCAAGCGGAACCATTACAGAAAAATTTGGAACCAATCCACATCCAACAATCAAAAATGTATTCACAAACAATAATGGGGTTGACATAACAACTACAAAAAACGCGAATGTTAGGGCTGTATTTGAAGGACAAGTTACATCCGTATTGACTATTCCCGGAGCAGGTAAAGTGATTATTATTAAACATGGAAATTATAGAACTGTTTATAGCAACCTGCGTGACACTTATGTTAGCGTTGGATCCAAAGTTTCCACAAAGCAGTCTATTGGTTCTTTATTAACACATGAATCTAGTACTATTTCAATATCTCATTTCGAAATCCATATGGTTTCTGGAGAAACTATTCAGTGTCTCAATCCTTCTCTTTGGTTGAGTAAATAGTTTATCGTGGAAATTGAAATCTGGGGTTGTATAGGAAATCCTTATCCGTTAATGTTAATAGAAATGCAATTATATCTTTTTGATCATTCGATGTAAGGGCTTGAATTTTTTTTAGCTCTTTACTTAAATAAGGTGTTTTTGAGTTTAACTCAGCATAGTGTTTCATGACGTCTTTCAATTTTTTAAATCGACCGTCGTGCATGTAAGGAAAAGTAAATTCAATATTTCGTAAAGTAGGCACCTTAAACAGAAAAGAATCTTTGTAATATTCCGAAAAAGCAAAATGGCCATAATCTTTAAGCTCAGGATCCATTGGTAACCCGTTACTTTTGAGTTTGTAGTTTGAAAAAAGAGGTTCTCTATGACAGGAGGCACAATTCTTTTTGAATAGCGCATAACCGGTTTTTTCCTTATCAGTAAATACAATTCCAGGCTCTTTACGCATTATTTTGTCGTATTTAGAATTACTTGAAACTAAATTTGCTGTAAACATAGCCATTGATTGTAGCATGCGTCGTACAGTTATTTCAGAGTCGCCCCAAACATTCGTGAATAATTCAACATAATCCTTGTTTTTAATTAATCGAGTGACAGCAGAATCCAAATTAAAATCCATTTCATCATGATGTCGAATTGGTTCCATAGATTGCCTTTCGATATTACCCATTGCGCCATCCCAATTGAAATAAGGATTCCACGCCATATTGATTAATGCTGGAGCATTTCTTCTTCCAATTCTACCATCGATCCCGTGACTTAAGGCATGATCTGTATGAGCAAATCCGGAGAAAGAGACGTGACAAGTAGCACAAGAAATCGTATTATCTCTTGATAAAATCGGATCGTAAAAAAGCTTTCTACCTAACTGAAATTTCACCTCAGTAAATTCATTTCCTTCAAAATAATACAGAGGTTTGGGCCATCCTTTTGGTACGTCGAATCCCATTTTTGGCTTTCCAGGCTTGAATGAAACAAGAACGGTGAGTCCAATAAACAACAATAAGAAAATGGAACTTAATTTCATTTAATAAACATCCTGTTATATCCATCAGCAATGAATACGGCATCTTTACTAGGAATCATTAGCAATGGTTTTTCTTTCAAATTTAATATTTCTCTAACAAAATCAGCTAAATCTAATTGAACTATGGGTGTCGAATTTTTTAATTTAATGGGAGCAGAAATCCATCTTTGTGTTTGAAATTTACCGGAGTAACCTCCAATATGATATTGAAACTCATTCTTTGAATTAGGAACTAAATTTGATTTTCCTTCGAGCTTGAAATGAATGTATCCTGTATTCCAAGCCCAATACATTCCCAAAGCTGGATCTAAAGCACCAGAAAACTGTGTGGACATGGTTGTTAAACTGTCTAATCCAATGGCAAATTCAAAATTATTCGATTCTTTAATTCCGTCCCCAGTAAAAGGAACGTTCCAACTCGTTGAATCATTTAAATCGACTAAATGAATAACACTCGAGCCATGGATTTTTTCATCTGAAAAAAATGGATAATAAACAATATAAAACTTCATATCATCAATCTGAATCCAAGAAGAATCAGTTTGAATGAAATACTTTTCTCCAACAAATAATGGCTTTGAATCGATGGAAAAATTAAAACTTATTTGACCCTGATAATCGGTGAAAGAAATTAAGAAAATCAACATAAAGCTTAACCTCATCTATTTCGGATGTTTCTGCTTCAAAAAATGATTATTGATTTCCTCTAAGAGCTTCTTCTTTTCTTCTATACTACAAATTTCGTAAATAGTCCTAAAATGTTCAAATAAAGTGTTTTGTCGTTCACGCTCCATGTTACTTATCTCATTCTTAATTGAATCTTGCTTTGAGATATTTGAATTTGCTAAACCAGAAAATAATTCGGCTTGTTTTAAATGAATTTTAGCAGTTAATGGTTTCATTTTTACAAAATGATTTTCCTCTATTTTTTTAACCTTCGCTAACTTCTCTCCTGTCAAGCCAATTTTTTCTGAAATAAACGGCGGATGATTTCTGTGTTGTTTTCCCTTCAATAATAGAAATACAGTAAATGCATTACTAAATATTAATAAAATAATTACAATGATAAAAACACGTTTCTTATTCATAATTAATAGGTTAAAGAAGTTGGAAAATAAGAATCTAGGGAATTCTGATTTGAAGAATTACTTTTTAAATAACTTAGATTAAATAACATAAATCCAATAAAACTGGCAGCTGCAACCCATAAAATCCATGGAGAAATGGTTTGATTCACTATTTTTTTTTCATTCGGAATATTTTTAAGCCTTGTCAATAATTCCATTGAAGGGAAATGAGTAGTTTCATCTTTCTTATCAATCCAAAATTCTATTTTATCCTTTTTCATTAGTATGCAATTAGTGACTGTTTTATTCTGTTTCTTGC
>JBIIHD010000103.1:0-5323 GCA_044236095.1 Crocinitomicaceae bacterium
TATATATTATTTTATCGGAATAATTTTCACTCTGAATTTTAACCAAATCTCTATCAAATGCAACAAACTCTATTTTTAATTCATTTTCCACTAAATACTTATGCGGCCCTATTAGATTTTTAATTATTCCAAAGCCCGACTCATTAAGAAAATAAACTTTTTCACCTAATGAAAACTTCATGATTAAAATGATAAGAATCTAATTGAAGAATCAACCAAAAGGGAACTATAAAAGATGCTATCCAATAAAGAATAATTAATAGTTTAACAATTAAGGATGCATCCATGTTCATTGGGGCTATCAAAACATTATTAACCTGCTCAGCAATGATTCTTTGGCTTTCGTCAGTTTCGTCTAAATCTTTCATTTTTTTCAAAAGATTATTATGCTCCAATACAATCTCTTTTATTTTGGAGTAATCCCTATTACTCAAATCAGAATAATCAATGGTGTGGTTGATTTTACTTTCTCGTAGGATCTTTCTTAGAAAATAATTTTTTTGGAGATTTCGTACTCTAAAAGCCATAAAAAATCCAAAACCCATTAAATACCAATTTTCAATAAAAAATCCTATTGCAATCAAGAATAAAGATGAAATAAAAGCAAAAATCAAAAGGAATAAGTCTGAATGTTTTTGCAACAAAAATTTAAATAATTGTCCACCATCTAAGGGATCTAAAGGCAATAAATTAATCAGGTTTAAAGCCAAAAACACAATTGAAATCACTAATAATAAGTCATAGTGGGTATTGAAAAAAAGTAACATAAAACCAGTTCCAATAAGCATTCCCGGAAAGGGCCCTGCTGCAACAACAAGTAAACTCTGAAATTGAGAATATTTTCTTTTTTTTCCTTGAACAAAAGCTCCCATTAAAGGTACGAAAATCATTTTAACATTTTGATATCCAAACAATTTCATCATCAGAAAATGACCTAATTCGTGTACAAATAAACAAATTACCAAAATCAAAATAAAAGTAAATTGATCATTAAAAACCAACATAAACGTTGCTATAAATAAAATAATCGAGAGTATCGTTTTAATCCAAGAATTAGATTCTTTTTTGTCCTCTAAATTGGGTTTTTCAGGATAAAATAAATCGTTGTTAAGTTCATTCATGAGTTTCACAAAATTAACTGAAACTAATTTTATAAAGGACTAAAATTGAATTTATTTAATAATTTAGTTCAAAAACTTACTTTCATTGGCATATTCTTTGTAAATTGTGTCGAAAATTTAAAAATATGAAAGCATTAAAATTCTTTACAATCGGATTAATTATGTTGGGGTCAACAACCTTATTTGGTCAAAAAACAGCAGAAGAAAAGGCTACAGCTCAAACGGCTAAAATGAAAACTGAGCTCGGTTTGACAGAGGACCAAACTTCAAAAGTCAAAGAGATTAACTTGGGAATTATTCAAAAAAATGAAGCTGTGATGAGTAATGCAAGCATGTCTGAAGAATTAAAGCGTACCACCATTAAATCAAATAACGATGCTAGAATGAACATGTTAAAAAATGTTCTTACTTCTGAACAATATACCAAGTTAGAATTGAAAATCGCTGAAAAGAAAATCAAAAAATTGAAAGCTAAAGAAAAAATCCAAAAAGAAATAAAAGAATCTAAAAAAGACTAGGAATTACTTACTAAATTGTATGAGCCGTCCAATAAGACGGCTTTTTTCATTTCTGATACCGAGGGAAATTAATTTTCAAAGCCTAACTTAAGGTCTTTAACAATTTCAGAAATTGGTTTTATTTCTTTTGTATATTCAATAGATGGTCCTGCGCACCAAACGTTTTGATATGTTGAACTAAAGGCCGCTTTTTCTAATTTTTTCATTCCTTTAAAAAATGTTAGGACCTTGAACCATTTTTTGAATCGTTTATTTTTTGAAAGAAAACGTTCGAGCCAATTTTGTTTTGTACCTACTTCTTGAACATATGGAGTATTTATTACAGTGCACGAAGTCCCAGAAATTTTTGTTGTCATAACAATATCGTTTGCTCCATAAGTTACGCATGCATTCTTATATTCATCTGATACTGGTGATTCCTCAGAAGCTATAAAAATACTTCCCATAGAAACCCCTGCCGCACCTAAATCAATCATTCTTCTTATTCCGATCCCATCTCCAATTCCACCTGCTGAAATAATAGGAATTGTACATTTGGAAACCAATTCTGGAATTAAATCTTTATAAGAAATCTGACCAGCATGACCACCTGCTTCTTTGTTAACAGCAATGATGGCATCAGCTCCTAATTGTTCTACTTTTAGTGCGAATTTTAAATCTGTTACATCACAAAAAACCTTAATACCAGCCTTATGGGCAAGTTGAATAGTCTCTTCCGGTGATCCAAGAGATGTGATGATAAAGTCAACCTTTTCTTCACAACAAACTTGTAACTGATCCCTATATTTAAAATTAGATTTGTTTACAATTAAATTAATTCCAAATGGCTTGTCGATTAAAGATTTAATGGATCTTATTGATTTTCTTAATTCGTCCTTTGTTCTATAATTCAAAGCAGGAATCGCTCCCGTAATTCCTGACTTAAGTGCCTCTATTATCATTTTTTCATTTGAAACCAAGAACATAGGAGCCATGATTACCGGAAAATCAATCCCTAATAGTTGACAAAGAGAATTAGACTGATAATCTTTCATGTATGTTCAAGTGAAAAACCAAAAAAATTGATTGAATCAATAAAGTTATAAGTAATTTTGATATTCATAGATTATCATGATTAATAATTGGCTCGAAGCTTTTCGATTAAGAACAATTCCACTTTCTATTTCCGGAATTTTTATGGGTTCAATCCTTGCATTTTATCAAGGCTTTGTTGACTACACTATTTTTGGACTATCATTAGTTACCACAGTTCTTTTCCAAATTTTATCCAATCTAGCAAATGACCTTGGAGATTCGTTAAAAGGCACTGACAATGAAAATCGAATCGGACCAACTAGAAGTGTACAATCGGGAAAAATTTCAATAAAACAAATGAAAATCGCTGTTATTACAACTTCAATTCTTTCACTTATTTCTGCGTTCTTGTTAATATTTTTTTCTCAAAAAGGAATGAGCCAAAAAATGATTTATGGCTATGGCATTTTAGCTTTTTTTTGTGTTTTGGCCGCAATTACTTATACAATTGGTAAAAAAGCTTATGGTTATTATGGATTGGGGGATTTAATGGTTTTTATTTTTTTTGGGCTCGTTGGCGTATTAGGTTCATTCACCTTGTTTTCAAAAGAAATAAATTGGTTTATTTTATTTCCAAGTGTAACAATAGGTCTATTGAGTGTGGCAGTGCTAAATCTGAACAATATGAGGGATCAAGAAAATGATTCTGCTTCCAATAAAAACACCTTGGTTGTAAAATTAGGTTTTAAAAAAGCAAAGATTTATCACTTGACTTTAATTATCCTTTCCTTTACATCATTGATTTTATTTTCATTATTTTTAGAAAACACGTTGATTATCTTAGGGGCTTTGCCTTTTTTATTTTTATTCAAACACATTAAACTTGTAAAGAATTGCCAAAATCCCAAAGATTTGGATCCTGAATTGAAAAAAGTAGCACTATCAACATTACTGGTAAGCTTATTATCTGGAATAGGATTGTTCCTTTAAATCCTTTCTTTTTCTATGAATTTTGTTAACTTCGTGTCATTCATTATCATAGATGCAAAAATTTAAAATATTTTTAGTCCTATCTCTTTTTTTTGTAAGCTACTATTATGGTCAAGAGAATAAAACCTTTTACGAAGAATTTAGAGCAGTTTCTTTGCAATCACCTATAAATGAAGAACCAACTAAATTCTCACATTTTATTGAAGATGAGTCTGTTAGAACCGTTCATTCCAGAACGTTTAAAACAGCCAAAGGTGATATTAAAAGTGAATATTCTATCAAACCAATTTGTTTTCAAAAAAATGGAAAATTTGAACCTATAATTTCTATTCCAAATAAAGAAAATGATGGTTCTTTAACTGCTTTGAATCAGCCTATTGGAACAAAGCTTATGCCCAATGGAACTATGAATTTATATTTTCCATCCAATGAAATGATCACCATTTCATCATCTAGTTTAAACGGAAATCATGTTCAACTTAACAACCAACAAATTATTTCCAATAAAAAAGTCTCGTTTGAAATCACGGAAGGAGTTCGAAAGACAATTTCATTTCTTGAGGGAGGATTTAAAGTAAATTATATTATTGATAATCTCAGTTCGTTACCATCAGAGGATTTGATTATTCGCGAAAAAATTGAGTTGCCACTTTCATGGAATTTGCATCAAGAAAATGATGAAGTTCACATCAATGACGGCAATAGAGATGTCGGATTTTTTGGTCAAATTTTGTGCTTCGATCAAAATTTTGAGGTGTCAAAAGGTTCTTATTCAATTCAAAAGGAAAATGAAATTTATTATTTGACACTAAGAGTTGATGAAACGTGGCTTCATGATAATCGAAGTTTTCCAATTATTATTGATCCAACAATCGCCGGAATACCTTCTCAATGGACAGGAGGAAATATGCCTTCTTGTTTTATGCCTTCATATAATAAAGATAGTTTGTTGGTTAATATTCCAGCTGGAGTAACATTAACCGGACTTTATGTTTCTAGTAGTTTTTATGCCGATCCATTTACTCCAGCGACAATGGGCAATGGTTCTATGTATTTCAGCACTAGTTGCGCTAGTTCACAATATTTTACAATTACCGGAACACTTGCAAATTCCCCTGGTACTGCCTATTTAGATAGTTTTAACTTATTGAATCCTCTAAGTTGCTGTTATCCAAAAAGCTGCAATGACACCGCAATATATGTTAAGTTTCATTTGGGACGTAACGCACATGGAACCGGCTGCAATCCTACTTATATTCGCTATGACCAATTTACACAATATCCATTCAAAGTTATCATGTATGGAAAAACACCTGAGCCCTATGGTAATGAATGGTATGTTTCTCAATCTCCAATCTGTTCTAACATTTGTGAATTTACAGCTACTGGTTATGCTCGATTTGGTGTACCGCCTTACACTTTTACTCATCCGTGGAGTGAAGACACCGTTGTTTCAGGAATAAATGAAGGATGTAATACCGGTAATAAAAGCAACATTTTCACCCTTCAAAATCCAAATTGTCCAATTTATTGTGATTCAAACTTTACGGAATTACCAGTTCCACCTCCCGTTATTTATGATGCGTGCGGAACTCAAATTCAGAATATTCCAATCGCAACGAAGCCAATAATCCCAGCGTCTCTTCCTGTTGCCATTTACGATTCAACCTTATGTGAAGG
>JBIIHD010000104.1:0-5312 GCA_044236095.1 Crocinitomicaceae bacterium
AATCGACTACGCTATTGTATTTGGCATCATTGGAAGAAACCAGAACGGAAAAGGAAAAACCTGATTCGTTTGGGTGTTAACCCTGATGACGCCTATGCTTGGAGCAGAACGAGAAAAGGTGGATGGGCGGTTGCTCAAAGTCCTATTCTAAACACAACGATTACCAAATCAAGGCTAAAGAAACGAGGTTATTACTCGCTACTAGAAATTTACACTTTACTGAACCCATCAATTTACGAACCGCCGTGTACGTGACCCGTACGCACGGTGGTGTGAGAGGCGCATCCTGACAGTTACTCGTCAGGACCGTCTACTCGATTATGCCTCGTTCTTCCTTTCGTCTGTTTGATTTGTCAGTAGTTTGATTGTCTGATACCAATAAAAAAGTGCTTCGCCTTTTGCTACAAATTTCAGACGTTTGTTTAGGAAATTGTAGTCCGTGTTGGTTATCATATAATCCGTCAAAGGAATTGTATCGTTGAACTTCTTTATCTCGCTACTGTCTGTCAGGACAAAGGAAGACAAATATGCGGATTTTGCAGATGCAACTTGTGCTTCTAAAATTTCAAATTTCCCGACAAAAACAAAGTGTCGGAATTGGTTGATACCGGTATTCATTTCCGTAAATTTTGCTTTTTCATCTTCGGTTTTTAGAATGTCCTTTTTTGCTATCAGCAAAGATGTTTCAATAATGTCGTTTAGGACTTGTTCAACCGATTTGATTTCTCTTTCGGGTCTGTATTTAATTTCATCTTTTGCAGTTTCTAAAAAGGATTGTTTGAAAATGTCAATGTCAGTGAGTAAATCAAACAAATTACCGATGTCAAAAAGTTGCTTTAAAATTTCTTTTTCCTTTTCTGCATTGTAAGGAATGCCTATTGTATTAGGGGCAAATGCAGTAAGTTTATCGCCCAAAATTGAATTGATGTCGGGTGTTGTAACCACAATTCGCTTATCATCTTGTAAAAGCCAATCTGTTTCCAACGGAATTTCAACCAATTGAGGATAATGATTTTCAGCAAACAAAATATCCAACAAAATTTCTCTTTCCGGATTAGAAACAACCTCTCCTGCTTGATTTTTAGTTGCAAAATTTGAATTGTAAATAAATTTGTAATGTGCTTTCGGAATGTCGCCTTGATAGCTTCTTCTTTCGTCTAATTCCATTCGGGTAAACGCACTTGTTTCCTCAATTTTTGAAAGGAATTTTTCTAATTCTTCTTTCCCGATTTTAGGGCTGATAATAATATCAATGTCCACCGAAAAACGTTTGGGTTCTTGCATCAACAAAATCAAACTCGTTCCTCCTTTGAAAATGAAATCTAAACCACTCAACTGCAACTGTTCCAACAGATACAAAGCATAAATCATACTTTCCATTAAAGTTGGGTCTTTGCTGTATTTCTTTCTTTTTTCAGCAATCCATTCAGCTGAAAGTGTTTTTAGGTCAATCATTCAATATGTTTTTAGGAATATCGGTTTTGTCTTTTAGGAAATTTTTCAAATTAACAGCTTTTCTTCTGCGATTAGCGTATTGAAATAATGTCGTAAAATCTATCGCATAACGACTGTAAGCTATGTTCACAATGTGAGCTAATTCGCTACCTTGAAAAACAGCAAATAATTTTTTGTCAGAATATAAATCAACAATTAGTTTTTCAAGTGTTGTAGTTTGAACTTTATTTACATTTTGCAAAGGCGATTTTGAAACTAAATGCAACAATACAATTGCTTTATCGCTTTCGTAAATATGTCGTTCGATTTCTTTTTCTTCGGGTTGAATGAAAATATCGCCTAATTTTTTTGTTTTCAAAAAATCATAAACTGGTTCTAATGCTTCTTTTTCCATTTGCAAGATTGTGATATGTTTTGCAGGAATATGAAGCATAAATTCACTTACAATTTGTGTAGTCCATACACAAAATTTTAGTGTTGAGAATTGTTTTTCGACACTCGAATATATCTTTTTTGTTGCCTTGTCAATGTTGGGTTTGAAAACAGGTTTGAAAGAAAGCGTAAAAAGACCTTTTGAAATAGAAGTGATAATTTGCTTTTCTTTCAGATTGAAAATTATCCACCTGAAAGTTGTTTCTTTTAAATCGGGTTTGAACTCGGTGTAAAAGTCATAAAACTCTTGTCGGGAAAAAGATTGTCTTTTTCCGAAACGTTTCCGAAGTTGTTCTATAATAATATCGTTTGCCACCTCATTTTACTTTACGGTACAAAGATAAAAAAATCAAACAAAAGACTGCAAACTCTAAAAAGTGGCAAATGTTTAGTTTTTGACGTAAAAGTTAAAGTGGTTACTTTTCCGAATATTCATAAATGCTTTTTTCGCCCGATTTTAAAAACTCAAAAAAGTTTATGCCTAGATATTTACAGGTTTGAAGTATCGAAAGTAAAATCAAGTGATGTTCTATGTTTTTCTTTGTAAGGCTTTTACTGATTTTCTTTCTCCATTTGGCAAATGGTTTTATGGAATGTTCTGCATTATTGTTGTTCCAAGGGATTCCATCGTGATTTAGGAAAGTGAATAATTTCTCTTTATACTTGACAAATCGTTTTTGGTAGGAAATAGCTAGATTGGATTCAAATTCTTGTAAAATGAACTTCTTGTAAAATTTCTCTACTTCTTTCTTATGTTTGTTCAGATAAAACTTTTTTAAGCCATATTTGTCAATCGTAGTAATGATATTCCGTAATAGGCTTCCAAATTCAGATATTATCTGTTTAAATTCTTCGTCCAATTGATGTTTCATAAAATCTTCATTCAAATCCCGAATCAGATGCACCAAGCATTTTTGTTGTCCACACTCCAAAGAGTCGTAACCTGTGTAGAAATCTGAAACTAAAACACCTTTAAAATCTTGCAATAATTCTTTCAAAAAATCGGGTTCTCTAGTTTCTCTGAATTGATAGTAAACGCAATCATAATTTGCAAAAACCCAAACATATCCGTCTATTCCGTTTATTCTTGCAATGGTTTCATCAATATGAATGAGTTTTGATTGTCTCATTTTCTTGATAATTTCATTGTACGTTTCTTCATATTTTGTTGCGATAATTTCTTTGAATCGTGTCATTTGGGTTGCAGACGACTTTATTGAGAAAGAGTCTTTTAGCACATTTACAATACTCTCTGAACTTAGTTTATATTGTATTTTTTGATTGACCGACCACAACATTAAATTATGTCCATAAGTAGGTAATATTTGCATATTCTCTACCATAAAATTCTGTTTGCATTTATAGCAAAAGTATGCTCCGCCTTGGTATTCTATAACTTGTTTTTTTATTCCCGCCTTCATAAACACCAAATCAATTTGCGGTTTTTTGCTACTTCGGATTATTTTAATGTCTTTGCTATTGCATTTTTTACATTTATCAGGAAACAAATTGATTCGTTTGTCAACTCGGTTGTATTGTTTTGCTGTTTGTTTGGTTTTAGAAATGGCTTTATAAACTTTTCGTTCTGTCCGCAAGAAAATATGTTGTCTTTGATAGTCGAAATACGCTTTAGCATTGATTTCGTTAAAATGTTCAAGTGCAAAAACAGTAACGCCCCATTTGAAAATATTTTGCTGTTTAAGGTTGTTGGCTAAAATAGTTTTGTCGTTATTCTCAGAAAGTGAAAGTATCCATTTCTGAACTTTCATCAATGCCTTACAATCCTCAATATTATAGGTTGTCAATCTTTCTTTCAGATTACTTGTTGGGTTTAATTCCCAATTATATCTCCAAATAATACTTTGTAATCCCGATGCTTTTTCGTCTGTCCAACTAAATTCCAAATAGTTGGCTATATCTTTTAGCCCATTGGTATATGTTGGAATGTATATGTCGTTGGAAAACAGCGTAAGTACATTGAACGAAGTTTCAATGATTTTCTTTACTTTGTTTTGATAGGGAAGTGGCAGTTTCTTGGCAATTCGTTTTAAAGCCTGAATTTCATAAGAACCATAATGATAAAGAACAAAATCATTTTGAGCATTCAACAAATCAATGAATTGTATAAAAATGTCCTGTTGTTCGGAAGTATTATCAGCCCAAAATGAGTGTTCCGTTTCGGAATTTTCTGTTTTGATGATTACTCCAATCAGGTAATAAAAATCTCTGTCGGGAACGCCCTCAATATCAAAGAAAATTTCCGTTTGTTTTTTCTCTAATTCGGGCATTTTTTGGATAAAAACTTTCTGCTCTCGAATTGCTAACGCTTTTAAGTCGGGCAAAAACTTCCGTCTTCTGTATGGATTTTTCTTTGGTCGAAAAGTATATGACAACTGTTTTACGGAGAAAATGCCTCTGTTATTTTTCTGTTCAATTTCTTTCGGTTTCAAATTTCCTAAAAGGCTCAAATCATCTCTTTCTGTTAGTTTTTCGTTACATATTGGTTTAAACTCACAAACTTGACAATGACTGATTTTGTAAAATATAGGAGGTGTTTCAGATTTTTGAATTTGCTCAATTGTTGCAATGGATTTCTTTACTTCTTTTGAAAGATTGTTCAATATTACTTTTGTGCTTTTCTGTTGGCTACCAAGCATTATTTTAGCTTCACTAATTTTGAGGTTGAAGTTTTGTTTTAAGTAATGAGCTTGTAATGCAATGAATAACTTATCTGATTTTTGTACTTTCTCGAACGGAGAAATAAGAATAGGCGTAAAGCTGTTTTTCTGGTCGTAATAAATTACGTCTAATTTAAAATCTACTTCTATATTTTTGAATGAAATTTGAAGGTAAGATTTTCCTTTTTCAAACTTCAAATCCGATGAATAATCAATATTTTGAAAACCTACTTCTGACGAAAGTTTTGTTTGTGTTGCAGAAAGATGTTTTTGTTTTAGCGTTTCAAAAATGGTTTGAAATTCTGTTTTGGGCAATGGGTTTTCTTGAACCTTTGTCAAAAAGGCTTTGTGGTTGCAATGAATAACAGCGTGTAGAATTTCATTCGTTATTTTCATTAAGCTGTGAATTTATATTTCTGTTCGCCTCTTGACTGTCGTTGATGTTAGCACTGTCGGTTGTCATAGATTGAGGCATAACGTTCCGCTGGCTTGCGCTGTGCGACTTTCGAAGCCGTAAAGTTTTTATGCCAACAAATGTTCAAACGAAGATACAAATTTCTTAAGCGGCGGCAAAACTAAATAACTGCGCAGCAGACATTAATTTAGCCAAAGCCCTTACACAAATGCAAGCATTGCGCAATTGCCAGTTGTTAGTGGCAGTGCTATCTCTTCGTAACCATTATTTTGTCTATTCGTTGTCCATCTTTATCTATTATTTCTAGTTCATAGTTGTCAATTACTAATTTT
>JBIIHD010000105.1:0-5305 GCA_044236095.1 Crocinitomicaceae bacterium
TGGGAGGTGTTAACACTGTTCCTAACTCAGTTACAAAAGCGATTAATGCCGGATGTGATATTGTTTTGATGCCCAAAGACATTAAAAAATCTTATGAGGAAATTTATTTAAAATATAAAACTGATAAACAATTCAAGGCTAAAGTTGATGCTGCAGCTAAGCGAATTATTAGAATGAAAATATGTCTTGATCTAATCAAATAAAAGAATGAAGATATACACGAAAAAAGGCGATGATGGAAAAACAGGTTTGATCGGTGGTAAACGGGTTTCTAAATCGTCTCTTCGAATTGAAGCCTATGGAACTGTAGACGAATTGAATTCTTGGATTGGTGTTGTTCGAGATGGGAAAATAAATAATGCATTACAGGAGCAACTAATTGAAATTCAAGATCGTCTATTTACAGTTGGTTCTAGTTTAGCAAGTGATCCGGAAAAGTCGACATTTAAACTTCCAGATTTGGTTCTTGAGGATGTTGATCGTTTGGAAAAGTGGATGGATAAAATGGATGGCGAATTAGAACCCATGCGTTCTTTTATATTACCAGGAGGATTTCAAACTTCTTCATTTTGTCATGTAGCAAGATGTGTTTGTAGAAGAGCAGAGAGACTTTGCGTTGATCTTAAACAAAATGAATTCGTCGCTGAATTAGTACTTATTTATCTTAATAGATTGAGCGATTATTTATTTATTTTGGCCAGAAAAATCTCACAAGAAAATGGTGTAATTGATCATCCTTGGAAACCGAGAGTTTAACTATTTATTCTGAGGTATTACATAAAATTGGTTTTGTTAAAAAGAATGTATAAATTTGTTAATATATTAAAATTTAGTTTATGAATAAACTAGTCATTACATTTTCAGTTTTAGTTCTTCTTGCGATTGCTCCATCTTGTATCAAGCATGAAGTAATCCCCCCTCCAACAAGTACGGTTGATTTGAATTGTAATTTTGTTGGGTATGTTAATGGAACTCAAACTGAATTGACGCAGAATGTGGTTGGGTATAATGCTTTTCCAGGTAACGACAAATATATTTATGCGGGAACAGTTTTGTCTCGTATGATTTATACCTCCGAAATAAAATCACTCTATCAGCCACAGTCCTTTAAGATAACATTTGGCTCTCAACTTTGGGATGCTGCTGTTGCAACAGAACCAACTTTAACCATGTTTAATGACTTTCATTCGTCAAATTCTGGAATTTCCATTCCTTTCAAAGATTACGCAACTATGGTAAATGTAAATCCAGCTGTTGTTGGAATTCAAGTGGAATACAAAGATAATAATGGGGTTGTATGGAAATCCAAAGAAACTGATCCTGGTCAAACTGCTTCATTTACAGTTTTAAACCAAGCTTCGGATAATACGGGTGATTATTCTATCTTTGAATGTTCATTTTCATGTTTAGTGTGGACTTATGATGTTCAATTAGGAGCTGATGTTTCTATTCCAATTTCTAATGCTAAATTCAGAGGTTGGTTCAGAAGATAATATTTGCCAATGGTAAATAAACATGAGTGATTCACTCAAAATAGCGATAATTGGAGATTATAATTTTACCTATAACTCTCACCAAGCTACGAATTTATCTCTTGATCATGCTAGTGACTTTTTAGATGTTGAACTAAACTATTATTGGTTGAAACCCAACGAAGTAATTCAAGAAAAACCCCCATTTTTTGAGAATTTTGATGCATACTTATTTTCTCCAGGGCCTTATCAAAATGCATTTTACTTCAATGGAATTATCAGAACAATTGTTCAATTAAATATCCCGACCTTATTGACAGGAGAATCATTTAAAGGATTTGTTGAGGTGCTAATACAATTGTATCAATTAAATAGCAATGGAGAGAAACTTATTTCTGATAATTTAATTTCTGGAAATAGTTTTGAAAAGATATCTATTGTGGCCGAGTCTAAAGAATTTATTCAGTTGTATGAAAATTTCTCAAAAATTGAATTGAGTTCATCAAGATATAGTCTTTATCCTCAGTTGATTAATAATCTTACAAATGAAATTATTACAATCGAAGCGACCAATCAATTTGAGGAACCAGAAATATTAAGTCTTAAGAGACATCCCTTTTTTGTCGCTTGCGGATTTTGTCCTCAAATATCATCTACTCGTGAAATTCCACATCCTGTTATCTATACATTTATTAAATCTGCTTTATTAAAGCGATCAAACGCTTCTATTTAGAATAAGGCTCTTAGTTCCATGCCACCCGTGTGGATAATTCGAGTTGCCTCCGATTTCCTACCAAGATATTGTATTGAAATTTGTAAATTTTTCGAAAGTAACCTTTGATAACTAATTGAAATAACATTATTCATACCCGGTTTTAAGCCTTCCATCATTTCAAAACTCACAGCACTATTGCTATTCCCATCAAAATTTATAAATACAGTTTTAATATCAGCGAGTAGACTTCCTTTTTTAGATTCGTTGTATTTTGCATTTATATTGAATTGAGTAATATTTCCTGTCTCAGAACCAAATTCCTCTGAGTTTCGCTTTATATCATATTGAAATGAAGCACCAATTCTATAATTTGTAGAAGGCTGAAAAGCAAATTCTATATTTGAAGTTCTATATGAAATTTGATAGTTTCGATTGATGGTATAGTCAATTATTGATGTTTTTGTTCCTCTGATTAACTTCCCGAAAAAAGAAATGGATTTGGTTAAATTCCATCTTAAAGCAATTTCGTTTGAAAAATTTTCCCTAGAGTCAAATCCACTGGCTAGTAAAGTTTTGGATCGAATATCTTGAAAGTTATATTCCACTCCAAAAATTGGCGAATTTCTATTGAAAAAAAGTGAATTCCGAATGTTAGTTGCATTAGATACTAGATTTGAATCGCGAATTTCTGATTGGAAGGGATTGAAAAATTCTTTATAATCCAAATTCGATACTTTTTTCATGATGCGAATTCTTGCTTGGTTAGAAAAAAGTCCCAAATGTTTGAATATTTTATCGTTTTTGGATACTAGCTTTTCCGGTTTTATAAAAATACTACCATTGAATTCGTTTGTATATGTTTTAGAATACTGTGAACTTGGAATAAAAATACGAACGTAACTGGCTTGATCTACAAATTGTGCTATTTCAAATTCATTCAAATCCTCAACACCGTCTTGATCATAATCTATCCAAGTATAGACACCTTGTCCATCATTCACTTTAAGATAAATAAAATCACGTCGTTGTTCTAGCCCAGATCCGACCTCATAAAATGTAGATAAAACAACTGTGTTTTTCCAATATTTTGCATCGTATTCAATTCTGCCGATTAATGTGTTTTCGGGTTGTTGTGTGATTAAGGAACTGTCAATGATTTTTAAATTTCGCAAGCCAGAAATTAAGGTTACTCTGTTGTTTTTTATTCCATTGAGATGAAGTTCAAATGCTGAGGTGGTGGCTTTGGCTGCAGGTTTCAACGACGTGTTAATGGGTTTCCAATCATACCTTTCTCTGTAACTTATTTTGTAAGTTGTTTTGGCACTATCTATACTTGAAATATAAAATTGATAATCGTAAAATTCATAACTTCTAGGCTGGATCAAATTTGAAGAAGACCTGAATACATTTAACTCTTGGTCGTCTTTGTATCCGAGTTGAAATATCCCCAATTTTTTGGTTATCTGCGATCGATGGCGAATAAAATTGTTCTTTAAATCAGAATTGGAATTTAAAAAGCTAGCATCCCAATTGATCTTCCAACCTTTTTGATTCCAGTCGCCTGTGGAGAAAAATCTATTTCCATAGAAATTGTTCCCGATAGAGTACCTTTGATAATCTAGATTAATTTTTCCAAACTGAGAACTTCTAATTGTATTTTGAATTTGGATAAGGTTTTGTAAACCTGTATAGTTCATGTTGCGCACATTCCAATCTCGGTCAAATTCAACTGCTCTATATTGTTCAATTGGAGTAAAGTTTTTATTCAGAATTTCAAAAAACAACTGATTTTCGTAATAAGTCTTGTTTGTGGTATGACGAGTCAAAGGAATTGTATTTTTGATGTTTATCATTCCAGAGTACCCAATATTATCATTGTTTCCGATCGAAGAAAATGTATTTTTGTCTTCGTTTGATAGTCCAAATTCAGAATAAATACTTGTCGTTTTGGACAAAGCATAATTAAAACCACTTGATAGAAATTGTTTCTTTTTAGGAGTAGCAATAAGTCTTGCGGGTGAAAAATCACCTTGAGGAATCCCGTTGATTGGTTCAACCCATCTATAGATTTTCCCAAAGGCAATTTGTTGATCAAAAATGTAATTTCCTTTGTTGGCTCCGACTTGAATAAAAACAGCACTGAATTTAGCTGAATCCGGATGATTAGAATAAACTAAAATAGAATCATAACCCAAACTATCAACAAGTTTATATAGGATTTGATTCTGAAAAAAACCAACAGAATCGATACTTGAAATTTGTGCTAATTGAAGGCTGTCACCGATAGAGGACAAGTAATTTTTTTGATTTACGCTCAGTTTTTGTTGCAAGCTTTGATTTTTCGCGTCTTGTTCAGAATATGTATTGATCCAAAACTTAAGCTTTTTTGATTCGAATCCGGTGGAGGCTTGTACAAGTGATCGAGCAAAATTTTGATCGGAATATTGAAATTCAGCAACAATTCGCGAATCTTTAGTAATTAAGTTTCTTGAAGTAAAAATGATTTCAGATGTATTATAGTCAATCGTATAATCTAGTTCTTGTCCTCTATCCAACAATTTTCCATCAATATAAATGCGCTCAGTTCCTGCTAATACAATTATAAAAGGTTCGTTTTCAGAGCCTTTTAATCGATAAGGTCCTTGGTTGGATTCTATTCCTTGAATTATCTGCCTATTGAATTTTCCTTTTGAAAGAGCACCACTTATTTGGGTTTTCCATATTTGATTATTTTTCAATATAGAATTAAACGAAGAAGTAAGCCCTTGAGCTCTTTTTCGGTAAGTTAAAAAATATCCCTCCGGTTTGTACAGCCAAAAATCTCCTGCAATTAATTTTAAGTTGTCATTGTAGAGTTGGATGTATAATTGATCGAATTCTTGCAGTTTATTAGTTGTACCGTCAGGTTGAATAGGAATATTTGCATCCGATATCGATGCAAGAATTTTCATATTGGGAGAAATCTGACCAGATAATTCAAGATTTAAAGATGAGTTAATTCCCAAATCCTGATTATTTCCAAATGAGACTCCTCGCGAAATACTTCCTTGTTTTGATATTTCGCTGCCTCCAAAAACGTCATCAACCGAATAGTTTTGGCTAATTAAAAATTTTTCTC
>JBIIHD010000106.1:0-5304 GCA_044236095.1 Crocinitomicaceae bacterium
AAAATATTGGAAAGGATTAGAAGAATTAAAAGAAACTCCTGAGTTCTTAAAATCGAAAGAACAAGAATTTCCTACTGAAATGTCAGTGGATGAGTTTCTTGCTGATGATAGGTTGGCTGAAAAGTCAACAGATCGCCGAGATTTCCTTAAGTTTTTAGGATTTTCTGTTGCTGCGGCGACAGTTGCAGCATGTGAGGCTCCGGTGACGAAGGCAGTTCCTTATGTGAACAAGCCAGAAAACGTTACTCCGGGTATGCCTACTTGGTACGCTTCTACCTATTACGACGGGAGTTCATACTCAAGCATTCTTGTCAAAACTCGTGAGGGAAGGCCAATTTACATCAAAGGAAACAAAGATTTTGGTATTACTCAAGGTGGAACCAATCCTCAAATCATCGCTTCGGTATTGGGATTATACGATGGATCTCGCTTGCAGAAACCACAAATTTCCAATGCTCCAAGTAATTGGTCTGCTGTTGATTCTGCGGTAAGTTCGGCATTATCATCTTCGGCTAAAACAGTTTTATTAACCGGAACTGTAATTAGTCCTTCTGTAAAAAAAGCTGTTTCTGCTCTTTCTGAGAAACTAGGTGAAGGAAAGTTTGAACATGTTCAATATGACGCTGTATCATATCGAGGAATGCGATTGGCAAATTTGGAGAATTTTGGTCAAGCTGTAATTCCATCATATGATTTCAGTAAAGCGAAAACAATCGTTTCTGTGTCTGCGGATTTTCTAGGAACTTGGTTGCTCTCTAATTTACATCAGGCACAATACGGTCAGACAAGAAATCCGGATGGGAAATGGATGTCAAAGCATTTTCAATTTGAATCGGTAATGTCCATCTCTGGAACGAATGCTGATTATCGTGGGATGATTAAGCCCTCTGAAGAAGGAAATGTTCTTGCATACATAATTAAAGCGTTAGGAGGAAGTACATCTTACCCATCAGAATTATCTAAACAAGCAAAAACTGTAGCTGACGAAGCTGTAACTGCTTTAAAAGCCTCGAAAGGGGAGTCTGTAGTTGTAGCAGGATCTAATAATAAGTCTGTTCAACTTTTGGCTAATAAGTTAAACAATTTATTAGCATCATATAGTGTGACTATTGATTTGTCGAAACCTCTAAATTTATTCAGTGGCGAAGATTCAAAGGTATCATCACTTGTTAAATCGGTTATCTCTGGACAAGGACCAGACACATTAATTATTGCGGGTACGAATCCTGTATATTCTTTACCAAACGGAAAGCAATTTGGTGATGCTCTATCTAAAGTTAAAAATACAATTTGTGTCTCGACTCATCTTAATGAAACAGCATCTAAGTGTAAAATAGTTTGTGCAGAAAGTCATGCACTTGAATCTTGGTCAGATTACAATGCAGTTGGCTCTCATTATGCGTTAGCTCAACCTACAATAAGACCTCTTTTTGATACTGCTTCCTTGCTAGAAAATTTAATAGTATGGTCTGGTTCTTCCAAAAGACTTGGTAGTAATTCTACTATGGCTCATGATTATATTCAAGCTTCTTGGAAAGATTTGATGAATGTATCAGATGAAGAAGATGGCGGGTTTATAAAAAAATGGAATATGGCCGTTCATAACAGCTGTATAGATTCTTCTGTTGTTGTTAATTCTTCAAATACTAAATCAATTGAAGAGAAACCAAATTCTGAAACTGAAGAAGCTACTGATGAAAAAGTAGTAGTTGAAGATAAAGCCGAGCCTGGAACAGAAAATAATACAAAAGAAGTTGTAATATCTTCATTTAAAGAAGTAGAAATCCCTGCTAATGCAAAGATTAGTGGATTAGAAGTTGTTTTGTATCAGAAAAATGCAATTGGGGATGGTTCTCAGGCCTCTAATCCTTGGCTGCAAGAATTACCGGATGCGGTTACTAAGGTTACTTGGGATAACTATATTACGATGAATCCTTCTGAAATGGGTTCATACAATTTTGCTAAGACCTATGATCAAGAAAACGGATTGTCGGTTGCAAAACTTACTGTTAATGGCAATACAATATCTCTACCAGTATATCCTTTGCCAGGTCAAGCTCCTGGAACTGTTGGTGTTGCATTGGGCTATGGTAGAGGAGCTAATGGAGAAAAAATAGGCAATGCAGCTTTTCAAACAAAAGAATATGGTGGTCACGAGACAGGGGAAAATGGAAAGCCGAAAACAATAGGTGCTAATGTTTTTCCTTTCATTTCAGTTAACGGAGGTGTTATGGAGTACAGTGCTTCTGGAAAAATCGAAGCAACTGGAGATAAGTACATCATTGCTGCAACACAGATTCATCATACTGTAATGGCTCGTCATTCAATAGTTCGTGAAACAACACTAGATATTTATAAAACAAAAACAAAAGACGCATATAATCCTGCCCATACTTTACAGAAACTTGACGAACACGGCAATCACGTTGAACGACCAGTAAGCGAGTTTGACTTGTGGGATAAACATCCGGTTGAGCATATTGGACATCGTTGGGGAATGACAGTGGATTTGTCATCATGTATTGGATGTGGTTCTTGTCTCATCGCTTGTCAGTCAGAAAATAATGTCCCTGTTGTTGGTAAAGATGAAGTTCGACGAGGAAGAGAAATGCATTGGCTTAGAATAGATAGGTATTTTGCTTCTGATGAAGAGGCGGCGATTGGTACACGTAAAGATGATAAAACCTTTAGCTTTGATAAAGCAGAAAATGCTTCATTAAATCCAAAGGTTGTGCACATGCCTATGATGTGTCATCACTGTAATCATGCACCGTGTGAAACAGTTTGTCCTGTTGCAGCTACTACGCATAGTAATGAAGGACTTAATCAAATGGCTTATAATAGATGTATCGGTACAAGATATTGTGCGAATAACTGTCCATATAAGGTAAGACGATTCAATTGGTTTAATTATCCTTCTTACAAGAAGTTTAAAGAAGTTAACCCTGCACAAGACGATTTTGGTCGAATGGTATTAAATCCTGACGTTACCGTTAGAACACGAGGAGTTATGGAAAAATGTTCGTTCTGTGTTCAAAGAATTCAAGCAGGAAAATTAGTTGCAAAAAAAGAAGGTCGTCCAGTGAAGGATGGTGATTTTACCTCTGCTTGTGCTGATGCATGTCCTACTAATGCAATTCTTGTTGGTGATTGGAATGATGTAAAATCACAAGTAAGGAAGAGTTCTTCCGATAATCGTGCATACCAAGCGCTTGAAGAAGTCGGAGTAAAACCGAACGTATGGTACAAAGTAAAAGTTCGTAATGAGAAAAATGATTTGCTTGCTGGATTACAAAAATCAGGTGGTCATGGAACTTCTCACGGCTCAGATAAAAATGAAACAAGTAAAGGTCATCATTAATTGATAAAACTATAGATAATGCATAAAGAAGCTGCAATTAGAGAACCCCTCATACTAGGACATAAAACCTACCATGATATTACTGAGGATGTTTGTCGTCCAATTGAGGATAAAGCTCCAAGGATGTGGTATATTCTATTTGGAATTGCCTTAATAATAGGATTGTATGGAGTGGGTTGTATTGTTTACCTACTAGGAACTGGAATTGGTGTATGGGGATTAAATAAAACAATCGGCTGGGCTTGGGATATCACAAACTTTGTTTGGTGGGTAGGAATTGGGCACGCGGGTACGTTGATATCAGCTGTATTATTATTGTTTAGGCAAAAATGGAGAATGGCAATTAACCGATCTGCTGAAGCGATGACAATTTTTGCTGTATTTATGGCAGGAATGTTTCCTTTAATTCACATGGGACGTTTGTGGGTAGGGTATTGGACGTTGCCTTTGCCAAATCATTTTGGTTCTCTGTGGGTGAATTTCAACTCGCCACTCCTATGGGACGTATTCGCCATCTCTACTTATTTGTCGGTATCATTAGTTTTCTGGTATATTGGACTTATACCCGACTTCGCAACGATTCGTGATAGAGCGAAAAAACCGATATCTAAAAAAATGTATTCGATTTTATCATTCGGGTGGTCAGGAAGAGCTAAACATTGGAATCGTTTTGAGCTTGTTTCATTGGTTTTAGCCGGTTTAGCAACTCCACTTGTATTTTCTGTTCACTCAATTGTATCATTCGACTTTGCAACTTCCGTAATTCCAGGATGGCACACCACAATCTTTCCTCCTTATTTTGTTGCGGGAGCGGTATTCTCCGGTTTTGCAATGGTTCAAACATTGTTGTTGATCATGAGAAAGGCAATGGGACTTGAAGCTTACATTCACACTAAGCATGTTGAATATATGAATATAGTTATTATGGTTACGGGTTCAATTGTAGGTACAGCATATATAACTGAATTATTTATTTCTTGGTACTCAGGAGTTGAATATGAATCTTATGCATTTATAAACCGTGCAACTGGTCCATATTGGTGGGCTTATTGGTCAATGATGACTTGTAACGTAATTTCTCCTCAATTAATGTGGTTTAAAAAGTTGAGAAGAAGTTTATTATTTACTTTCTTCATTTCGATTATCGTTAATATCGGTATGTGGTTTGAACGTTATGTAATCATTGTTACTTCATTACATAGAGATTATTTGCCATCTGCATGGAGTATGCATTATCCTAGCCATATAGACATTGGTGTTTACATTGGTACGATTGGACTGTTCTTCGTGTTCTTTTTGTTGTTCGCTCGATTCTTCCCGGTACTTGCTTTGAACGAGGTGAAAACTATTTTGAAATCTTCTGGTGAATCTTATAAAAATGCACCAGATACAGAGCACGCGCATTAATACATAATTGAAAATAAATTAGTGATGTCAGAAAAAGTAATATTTGCAACCTATACGGACGAAGAAGTTCTTAAAGATGGTGCAAAAAAATTAGTTTCTAAAGGAGTTAAGATTAATGAAGTTTTTTCTCCTTTTCCAATACATGGAATTGATCCGATAATAGGAATAAAAAATACTCGGCTAGGTATTATGGCCTTTATTTATGGACTTACAGGATTAACTTTGGCTACAATTGGAATGAGGTATTTTATGGTTGTTGATTGGCCTATGAATATCGGAGGAAAACCGAATTTTTCTTATTTGGAAAATATTTTGTCTTTTATTCCAATTACTTTTGAATTTACGGTATTATGTGCGGCTCATGGTATGGCAATAACATACATGTTGAGAAATAAAACTTTACCCGGAATGCCTGCTCAAAATCCTTATCCAAGTACAACAGATGATCGCTTTGTAATTGAAATAAGAATTTCAGAAAATTCAAAATTTTCTTCTGAAGATATTCAAACAATGGTGAAAGAAACAGGAATTGAAGC
>JBIIHD010000107.1:0-5206 GCA_044236095.1 Crocinitomicaceae bacterium
GCCATTTCATGTCTGATTTTATTCCGCCTATTCCTCTATTGTAGGCCGCAGTTGCCAACATCCAAGTTCCAACTGAATCTTTCGCGTTTTTCAAATAATTGCAGGCTGCCATTGTTGCCTTATGTAAATTATATCTTTCATCAACTTCCTCATCAATTATCAGATTATATTCACGACCTGTTTCAGTCATAAACTGCCAATATCCTTTTGCTCCAGCAGGTGAAGTGACGTTCGCTAAATTACTTTCAATAATTGGCAAATATTTAAAATCATTTGGCAGATTTTGTTCCTTTAAAATTGATTCGATTACCGGAAAATAACGAGCAGCTCTTTTCAAATTTAAAATTGTTTGACTGTGAAAAAAAGCGTTTGCCATAATTTCTCGATCCAAACGTTCGCGGATATCTTCATCCTCTAATGATACTTTTTCTCCAAATAAAACAATCGACTTTGGAATTGGAGGAAGATTTTGTTTAACAGATTCAACAGTTGTTTTAACTTCATTTTCGTCATTTTTACATGACAAAAGTGAAAATAAGAAGATCAGATAAAAAATAGTTTTTTTCATCAGTTTAATTCAATTGCGCCAATATCCGGCGGGTTATTACGAGGATTTCCAAAAATATCTGTTATAACCGAGGTTGTAAAGCCATTCCCATTTAATATCGAATTGGGAGAAAATGTAAAATCGTAAATAGTTGGATCAGTAAACAAAGGGTTATTATTCCAAAAAATAGATTGATAAAAGGCATCCGTTTGAATTGTTTCCGATTTTATCAAGCAATTTTTAAAATCGAAATTTAGGGTTACTCCTGACATTTGAATAGTGTCGATGGCTAATTCAGTGGCTAAATTTCCCGAAAGAATACAATTATATATAACCCCCTCATTGATTGAACCAACATTGGTGGTAGCTGTTTGATAATTTGTGAAATAATTACTAATTCCAACAGCCGGATTTTGTGATGCTCCAAATCCCAACAAATTACATTGATTGAAATTGAAATCTCCACCTTCTAAAACCAATAATGCATGCGTACCATTTTTGGAAATGATGCAATTTTCAGCTTTCACTTTAGCTCCTGAATAAATAAAAACACCGTACCTAGCTTGGTTTTGAATTATCGTATTGGTCATGGTTAACGTATAACCGGAATTTGCTGGATCTTCGGAAAACAAATGTACTCCAGAAGTTCCATTTTTTATTATTGCATAATCAATGGTGCTCGGAAGCGCTTCTTGAAAATATATACCATAATATTGACCGGATACATCTTGATAATCTTGCTCCAAACGATCACCTTGAAAAACAACAGGTTTATCTTTAGTTCCGGTGATATTTAATTTAGATTTATAGACGTAAAAAATAGAATTTTTGTGTAGATAAACTTTCGTATCCTCAGGAATTGTCAAGGTTTTTGCGGAATCAACAATGGCGGCACCATAAATAACATGAGGCTTGTCATTTGGCCATATTCCCTCATTTAAGTCTAAAATACCTGCCTGAAAATTAGAATAATGAAAATACGCATCTTGTCCCCAGACGGCTAATTTAACATATTGATCAACCCCATTTGTCCTAAATCGAATAGAATCCTCAACGATTAATGGCAAATTTTGATTATTTACCTGCAAAGTGACCTCTACAAAAACAAACAAACTATCTTTTCCTTCAATTCTAAGGTTGGATAAGGATGTTCCCATATTTCCATCAACGTTCATGCGAAAAGGGGAATTTTGCCCCCCCATCAATTCTATTTGATCGATTTGTACAGTTTTGCTTTCTTTGTTGTAAATTTTAAATTGTTTGGTTGTTGATCCAACAGTTGTAAATACCGTATCAAAAACCAAAGTATCAGTTGAAAAAGTGAGATTTTTCTTAGAAAGCAAATTGTTCTTTTTACAGGATACCATCGATCCAATTAAAAGAAAAATAACTAAAAAAGAGCTGAAAAATTTTATCACTTCGTATATTCTAACGCAAAGGTTAGAAATTTATTGAATTAATTTGGTAATACGAATGCTTTAAATTTTAAAACCACAACAGCAGGATCTGTATTAGCAGTAATAGTGACAGATTTATTTTGCTCATCAAGCTGTTCCGGCTTTGGCTCAAAAAACACTTCAATTTTATCTGACTGACCAGGTGGAATTGGTTTTTCTGGTTTACTTGCTGTTGTGCAACCACAACTAGGTTGAACATTTGTAATATTCAGAGGGTTTTTCCCTGTATTTGTAACAGTAAAAACTGCTTTCGTTTTAGAACCCTTTTTCACCTTACCCAAATCAATTTCTTCCTTATCAAATTTCATTGATGTTAAACCTAGATCATCATTTGATTTGGTAATACCAGACTTTGGTTCGTCAACACCGATTGTCGATTCAACTTTACCTTTCTTTTCTTGTATATCTTGCTGAGAATTACACGAAACAAAAATCAAGACCATCAAACTAAAATTTAAATACTTCATTTTTCTAGAATTTAATATTAATAAGCGTACTAGATTGCAAAAATACTTTTAAATAAATTGATCACAATCACAGTATCGTCTATTCCCCAAAATTAACACGCTACACGTGATTCTGAACAAATGAAAATATTTTTTAAGAAAATTTTAAAAAAATAAATGATTTTTGTTACATTTATAAAAACATAGCGTATACTAGTCCGAATCAAAAAGTAATTTGTTATGAAAAAATCAGCTCAGCAAGTATTATTCATTGGTAATTCCGCTAAAGGAACAATAAGAGAAATTCCCGTAGAAACACTAAATGAATACGATATCAACACGCTAATTTATCAGCGTGGATCAGTTTTAAAAAACGAGCCTTCGAAAATAATTTTAAATGATATCCCGTGCGACTTCAATGGAGATTACGAAATTGAAAACTTAACAATTGCTCTTGATTTTTTTATCGAGCAATCTTTGAACAAAAAATCAAACACAATAATCGTTGGAAATCCATTTGAGCTTTTTTTTCAAGCTTCCTTATATGGTTGGTTAAAAGAAAATCCAAATCAAATTAAAAATAAAAAACTTTCAAATTCAAATCATTCAAATTTAACTGTATTACTTTTTTATCCTTCAACTATTGAGTTCGAAAACTTACGAAAAGAAATTTCACAATTAATTTATGTGTTGAAAAAACATAAAATCAATACGTTTCTAATTGAAAATCATATTAATCAAGCGAGTGCAACAGATAATTTTTTATATTATTTTGATATTAATGAAATTTCGCAATTAGAGCATAAAGTAAAAGGCCTTGTTCAAATTCTAGGTCACTTAACTGTAATGTAATAAATGGACATAAGTACTCAACATGCGATATATGATGAATTTATTAATCGTTACGAACGATTAATCATTTCTAGAATTAAACGTTTCTCAAAGGAAGAAGATCTTTATGATCTTTTTCAAGATTCATGCATACATATTTATTTAAAAATACCAAGTGTCATTCATAATAATCCTGATGCTTTTTCGTCTAGTTCATGGGTTATTCAAGTAGTTGACAACTTTCTCATTTCAATCTTTAGAAAGAAAAATGCGAAGAAAAACATTGAAAATAAAACAATTTCCCAACTTAGCGATTTTCAGTGGAACATTATTTCAAACAACTACAAAGAAGACTTAGAAGAAATTGATTTGTCAGACTTGGAACTTGAACAAATTATTAAAGTTATTTTGGATCACATTTCGAAAAAGGATGCTTTAATGTTGAAGTTGAAATACTTTTATGGAAAACCAAGTGATTACATTGCGGAAAAACTTAATATTTCTCATGTTAATATGAGAATAAAGCGTATCAAAGAACAAATTCAAAAAAGAATTCCTAAATCAATTTTCAGCGAAATTCAAGATCGCTATTTCGAAAAAGCTAAAATTAAAGTTTAAAAAAGTTTCTTTTTTTAAATCTAAGCAACATTTTATCCATTAAATTCGTTTAGAAGTAGCTTATAAAATAATTATCAAACTACTACTTTCAATCTTTATTTTCTTTTTTTTGTTTTTGAGTTATTCTTATTCTCAAATTCAAACTCCTTTTAATATACGGCATCAGTCTAACCAAAAAGGCGGAATAACAATATTATCAAATTTAGCCCTAACGTGTAATTCAACGAATAACAATTGTTCAACCTATCAGAATCAACTTCCGCCAAATGGAAATCACAACCAAGATGGAGGAATAACGATGGGTTATGTAGATACCGATATTTCGGCAATGACATGGATGTCTAGCAGTGATAGCTTAAATCTACCAATTTGTAGTGAAATTACTTGGGCTGGATTGTATTGGAGTGCTCGAATTAATTCAAATACAACAAATTATGCGAATAGAAATCAAGTTAGAATTAAAGTGAACAATGGTTCATACCTTAATTTAACCGCTGATAATTTATTGGATGTTACAACAATTCCAGGAAATGCTGGATTTGCGATGCCAGGATATTATTGTTTCAAAGATATAACCTCCATTGTTCAACCCACAAATGGAAATGGTAGATTCACTATTGCTAATATCGTTGCTCAAACTGGTTCAAATAATTTATTTGGTGCATGGTCAATAGTAGTGGTTTACAAAAATTCTCTTCAATCCATGCGAAATCTAACTGTATTCGATGGAATGGCCTATGTTAGTAATCAAAACACTCTTGATATTCCAATTTCAGGTTTTACTACGCCATCGATTGGACCTGTGAGTTTTGAATTGGGTGTAGTCGCTTACGAGGGTGATCGAAGTATTCAAGGCGATCGTTTACAATTCAACGGTAACGGGACTTTTTTAAATGTTCCCGATGCGTTAAGGAATTCTAATGATTTTTTCAATAGCACAATTACATACAATGGAACATTAACTCCATTTCGAAATCCAAGTTATAATAATACGTTAGGATATGATGCTGGAATTTTCATTCCTAACAATTCAACCCAAACCTATCTACCGAATAGCGCCACTTCTGCCACAGTTCGTGTTGCTACCTCCCAAGATGCCATTCTGCCTAGAGTCATTACCTCTGCAATTGATATTTATGAGCCAGATTTAAGGGCGACGGTATATATCAATGATTTGAACGGCCCTCCGGCAATGCCAAATGATATTTTAGAATATAAAGTTGTTGGAAAAAATATCGGTTCAGATCTATCCCTGAATACATTCATAACGGACACCCTAGATATAAGGACAGAATATATTCCCAATT